>CAISKJ010000163.1 GCA_903885885.1 uncultured delta proteobacterium | reverse complement strand
GCGAGGCCGAGGGCCGCGAGATGGGGCGTAGCGGGCGCGCGCATCGACGCGCTCAGCCCGCGCGGCCGCAGGTGCCGCAGCGACCGTTGAGGCCGACGATGCCGGTGCACATGTCGTCGCCGCAGGGCACGCGCGCGTCGTCGTCGCGGGCCTCGGGCGCGGCCTCGGGGAGCGCGTCGGGCGCGTCGGCTTCGGGGGGGGCGTGCGCCTCGGGGGCGTCGTGGCTCGCGGGGGCCGCGGTGGGGGCGCGCTCACCCGCGAGGCCGCAGGTGCCGCAGCGGCCGTCGAGGCCGACGATGCCGGTGCACATGCCGTCGTCGCAGGGGACGCGTTCGAAATCTTCGCCGCTCATAGGGTGTGGTGCGGCGAATCTAGCGGAGGTTGCGAAGCTCCGGGAGCACGAAGCTGCCCGTCTCGGTGAAGGTGCCCACCTCGCCGCTCGCGAGGAGGTCGGCGAAGACCACCTCGTAGCGGTCGCGCACGAGCCCCTCGACCTCTTCGGCGGTGGAGAGGCCTGCGACCTCGCCCACGAGGCTCAGGGCCTCGTGGTGGTCGATGCGGCGCAGGGCGGCCTTGATCTCGGGCACGGCGCTGGGCTCCACCGAGAGCTCGTGCACGCCGAGGCCCACGAGGAGCGGCAGCGCGAAGAGCTCGCCCGCCATGGCGCCGCAGAGGGCGCAGGGGATGCCCGCGGCGCGCGCCGACTGAGACACCGCGGCGATGGCGCGCAGAATGGCCGGGTCGAGGGAGCGGGCGAGGTGGGCCACGTGCTCGTTGCCGCGGTCGGTGGCGAGCGAATACTGAATGAGGTCGTTGGTGCCGATGGAGAAGAACGCGCTCTCGCGCGCGAGCACGTCGGCCATGAACACCGCGCTGGGCGTCTCGACCATGATGCCGAAGGGGACGTCTTTCCACGGCACGCCGGCGCGCGTGAGCTCCTCCTGCGCCTTGCGCAGCTCGGCGCGCGACTCGCGCAGCTCGGTCACCGTCGAGATCATGGGCACCATGACCCGCACGTTGCCGTGGCACGCCGAGCGGAGCATCGCGCGGAGCTGCGCGCGAAACACCTCGCGCTCGCGCAGGGCGAGGCGCACCGCGCGGAGGCCGAGCGCGGGGTTCATCTCGCGCGGGAGGCGAAACGCGGTGGAGAACTTGTCGCCGCCGATGTCGAAGGTGCGCAGGGTGACGGTGCGCGGCGCCATCGTCTCGACGATGCTGCGGTAGGTCTCGTACTGCTCGTCTTCCGAGGGGGGCTCGCGGCGGTCGACGTAGAGAAACTCGGTGCGGTAGAGCCCGATGCCGTCGGCGCCGTGGTCGATGGCGACCGGCGCCTCGGCGGGCAGCTCGATGTTGGCGCGCAGGCAGATGCGCACGCCGTCGCGCGTCTGCGTGGGCTCGTCGCGGTTGGCCCGCAGCGAGCGCACGAAGGCCATGTAGCGCCGCCCGCGGTCCGACGCGATGTCGGCGTCGGCGTCGGAGGGCGACACGGTGATCACCCCGCGCACGCCGTCGACCACGAGGCGGTCGCCCGTGGCGATGAGCCGCGTGGCGTCGGCGACGCCCACCACCGCGGGGATCGACAACGCCCGCGCCATGATGGCCGTGTGCGACGTCGACGAGCCCACGTCGGTGACGAAGGCGAGCACCTCGCTGCGCGCGAGGGCGGCCGTGTCGGCGGGCGAGAGCTCGTGCGCGACGAGCACCACCGGGCCCTCGAGGTTGGTGGGCCGCGGGATGTCGGTGGGCGCGCCCATGAGCTGCCGGAGCACGCGCTCGCCCACGAAATCGACGTCGCTCCGGCGCTCGCGGAAGTAGTCGTCGCCCACGTTGTCGAAGAGGTCTTTGATCTTCTCGACGGTGCGGCGCAGGGCCCACTCGGCGTTGACGAGGTCGGTGCGCACGATCTCGACGGTCTGCTCGGTGAGCAGGGTGTCGTCGAGCATGAGGAGGTGCGCGTCGAGAATGACCGAGTGCTCGCTCGCCTCGGGCGAGATGCGCTCGCGAATCTGCTGGAGCTGATGGCGCGCGGCGGCCACGGCGGCGTGGAGGCGGGCCACCTCCTGGTCGGCCTCGTGGGCGGCGATGTGGCGCCGCGGGATGTTCACCTTGCGGCGGTCGACGACGTACGCGGAGCCCACGGCGACGCCCGGCGACGCCGCGATGCCGTGGAGCCTGCGCGTGACGCCGGTGGTCATCGCCTCACCGCTCTCCGAAGCGGCCCGCGAAGAGCTCGCCGATGGCGGCGACGGCCTGCACGGCGCCCTCGCCCGAGGCGCGCACCGTCACCCGCGAGCCCTTGTGGCACGCGAGCAGGAGCATGCCCATGACGCTCTTGGCGTTGGCCTTCTGGCCGTCGCGCTCGAGCTCCACCTCGCAGCGGTACCGGCTCGCCGTCTGCACGATGCGGGTCACCGGCCGGGCGTGGAGCCCGAGCTCGTTCAGCACTTCGAACACCTGCTCGTCACGTTCGCTCACGCCGATCATCCTCCACGGTCGATGTCGCGGTGCGCGACGGTGACGTCACCCGGGGCCTCGAGCTTGAGCCGCGCGCCCAGGGCCTCGGCGAGGGCCACCGAGCGGTGCCTCCCGCCCGTGCACCCGACGGCCACGGTGAGCACCACCTTGCCCTCGCGCGCGTACTTGGGCAGCAGCGGGGCGACGAAGCCTTCGAGGGCCGTGAGAAACTCCCTCCCCTCGGGGTGCTCGAGCACGAAGCTCGACACGGTCGCGTCTTTGCCCGACCGGGGGCGCAGCTCGGGCACGAAGTGGGGGTTCGCGAGGAAGCGCGCGTCGAACACGAGGTCGGCGTCGGCGGGCACGCCGTACTTGAACCCGAACGACACGATGCGGGTCTGCATGCGCAGCGCGGTGCCCGTGGTGCTGCGAAAGTGATCGATGAGCAGCCGCCGGAGGTCGTGCACGCTGAGGCGCGTGGTGTCGATCACCTGGTCGGCGAGGGCGCGCAGGTCGCCGATGGCCTCGCGCTCGCGGTGAATGAGCCCGGCGACGTCGTCGTCGGGGAAGGCGCTCGCGAGGGGGTGGCGCCGCCGCGTCTCGCTGAAGCGCCGCACGAGCGCCTCGTCGGCCGCGTCGAGGAACACCACGCCCACGTGCTCGCCCTTCGCGCGCAGGCTGCGCACGGCGTCGTCGGCGCTCGCGAGAAACTCGCCGCCGCGCACGTCGAGGCCGATGCCCATGCGGCGCAGCGAGGGGCTCGTGTGCCACAGCGCGATGGTCTCGGGCAGGAGCGGCGTCGGGAGGTTGTCGACGCAGTAGAACGACAGGTCTTCGAGCACGTGGAGGGCCGTCGTGCGGCCCGCGCCCGAGACGCCCGTGATCACCACCACCACGCGCTGCGTGTCGGTCGGGGCCGTCACTCGGGGCCTCCGTAGTCGTCGCCGGGGTCGGCGGTGAGCGTCGGGTCGGGCACGCCGAGGGCGCGCGCCAGGCGGGCGTGAAACTCTCGCGCCGAGTGCACGCCCGCGCGCCGCAGGAGCTCGTTGCGGGCGGCCACCTCGACGGTGCTCGCGGTGTTCTTGCCCGGGCGCACGGGGAGCCGGCGCATGGGGATTCGCACGCCGAGCACGTCGTACCACTCGTCGTCGATGCCGAGGCGGTCCCACGTCTCGTCGTCGTCGTAGCCGAGGAGGCGCACCACGAGGTCGACGCGCTTCTTGTCGCGCACCGCCGCGACGCCGAAGAGGTCTTTCACGTTGAGCACGCCGAGGCCGCGCACCTCGAGGTGGTTCTTGAGCAGCTCGGTGGCCATGCCGTACACGTTTTCGGGCGGGCGCAGCGTGCAGTCGACCACGTCGTCGGCCACGAGCCGATGGCCGCGCTGCACGAGCTCGAGGGCGCACTCGCTCTTGCCGATGCCGCTCTTGCCCAGGAGGAGAATCCCGACGCCGAACACGTCGATGAACACCCCGTGCACGCGGGTGTGGAGCGCGAGCTGGTCGTCGAGCCAGCTGTGAATGGCGTTGATGGTGATCGAGCTGCGCGCGGGCGACACGAGCACCGGACACCCGTGCGCGTCG
>CAISKJ010000162.1 GCA_903885885.1 uncultured delta proteobacterium | reverse complement strand
GCACGTGCTCCTGTCGGACTGGGCCGGCCACGTCGAGGTGCTCGAACGCAAGGTCGCCCGCACCCTCGACGACGACGAGCGCAAGCGCCTTCTTCACACGATCGGCGACTCGCAGCGCGACATGCTCGGCAACCCCGCGCTGGCCATCTCGGCGTTCCAGCGGTCCCTCGAGATCGACTCGGGCGACGTGTTCGCGCTCGAGGCCCTCGACGGGCTCTACGCCGCCAGCGGCAACGCCCGCGAACTCGCCAACGTGCTCTCGCAGCGCCTCACGATCGAGGGCGATCCCGAGGTGCGGCGCCGCACGGCGCTCCGCCTCGGCCGCCTCTGGGAGGTCGACCTCGACGACGCGCAGCAGGCCATCGACGCCTACCGCCGCGCCCTCGACGACGCGCCCACGGACGCCGACGCGATCCTCGCCCTCGAGCGCCTCTACGCCTCGCAGCAGCTCTGGCCGGACCTCCTCGAGAACCTCCGCACGCAGGTGGCGCTGGCGAGTGACGACCGCGCCCGCACGCCCCTCCGCCTGCGGGTGGGTGAGCTCCTCTCGACGCACCTCACGGACCCCGACGGTGCGCTCGAGACGTACCGCGAGGTGCTCGACGTCGAGCCCTCGAACGAGCGCGCCATCGGCGCTGTGCGCACCCTCGCACAGAGCGCCGAGCAGCGCCCCGCGGCGGTCGAAATCCTCGAGCCGATCTTCCGCAACGCGCAGCGGTGGGACGACCTCGTCGCCACGCTCGAGCTCAAGCTCACCAACATCGACGACCCCATCGCGCGCTTGCAGGAGCTGCGTGGCCTGGCGGAGGTCCACGAGTCGGGCCGCCGCCGCGCCTCCGACGCGTTCGACAGCTTCCAGCGCGCGCTCCACGAGTCGCCCGACGACCGCCTCACGCGAGAAGACCTCGAGCGCCTCGCGGGCTCCCTCAGCCGCTGGGTCGACCTGGTGGCCATCTTCGAGGCCGAGGCCGAAGGCGCGAGCGACCCCACCGTGGGCCGCGAGCTCTCGGTCCGCGCCGCTGAACTCTCCCTCGCGCACCTGCGCGACGATGCCCGCGCAACCGCGAGCTACCGCAAGGCGCTCGAATTCGCGGGCGACGACGACGCCGTCCTCGAGCCGCTCGACGAGATCTACACGCGCACGGCCCAGTGGACCGAGCTCGTCGACGTGCTCGACCGCCGCGTGTCGGTGGCGACCGACCCCATGCTCCTCGATCGCCTCGAGGTTCGCATCGGCGAGGCGCGCGAGCACCGCTTCCAGGATCCCGCGGGCGCCCTCCCGGCGTATCGCAACGTGGTCGATCGCACGCCCTCCGACGCGGCCGCCCTCGCCGGCCTCGAGCGCCTCATCGCAGTGTCCGCCGTTCGCCCCGACGTGATCGACGTCCTCGAGCAGGCGTACCAGCGCAACGACGACAACGCGAAGCTCGCGTGGCTCCTCGGCCTCCGCGTCGAAGCGGCTGACCTCTCGACGGAGAAGGTTCGCCTCCTGGGCGACCTCTCGCGCCTGCGCGAAGATCGCCTCGGCGACGTCTCGGGCGCCTTCGACGCGATGGTGGCGGCCTTCCGCCTCGACCCCCGCGACGAGCAGGTGCTTGTCGAGATCGAGCGCCTCGCGCCCGCCGCGACCGCGTGGCAACGCCTGCGCGGCGTCATCGAAGACGCGCTGGCGCGCAACCCCGACATCGATCCCACCGAGTCGGCCGCGCTCAACCTCCGCGCGGCGCACTGGTACCAGGATCACATCGGCGACGCGGCGGCGGCGGAGCAACGGCTCCTCGCGGCCCTCGCGGGCGAGCCCGAGCACACCGAGGCCCTCGAGATGCTCGACGGTCTGCACCGCGCGCCGGGCCGCGAGCGCGACCTCGTGTCGACCCTCCGTCGGCGCGCCGAGATCGAACTCGATTCGGACACCCGCAAGGTGATGCTCCGCGAGGCTGCTCAGCTCGCCGAGACGAGCCTGCGCGACGTCGACACGGCGGCCGACCTGGTCACCACGCTCCTCGACGCCGACGACGCCGACGTCGACGCGCTCGACACCCTGGCCCGTCTGCGCCGCGCGCAGGGCCGCCACGAAGACGTGGCCGACCTGCTCGCGCGCCGCGCGCGCCTCAGCGACGACCCGCAGCAGGCGACGGCGCTTCGCCGCGAAGTGGCCGAGCTCTACGCGGGGCCCATCAACGACACGGAGCGCGCGGTGCAGTCGTACCGCGAGTTGCTCGACTTCGAGCCCAACGACCTCGGCGCCCGCGAGGCCCTCGAGGTGATCTTCGAGCGCGGCGAGCGCTGGCGCGACCTTGAAGAAGCCCTCCGCAGCCGCCTCGACGTGGCGGTCTCCTCCGAGGAGCGCGCGGCCACCCGGCTGCGCCTCGCGAAGCTCGCCGAGGCGCGCTTCCAGAGCAACCGCGACGCGGTGGAGTACCTCCGCGAGGTGCTCGACGAGACGCCCACGCACGCCGAGGCGGGGCGCGAGCTCGAGCGCCTCTACACCGTCGAGCGCCGCTGGGCCGACCTGGGCGACCTCCTCGAGCGCCGCGCCGAAGACCTCGCCGCCGAGGGCGACACGGCGGGCGAGCTCACGGCCCTCGTTCGCATCGGCGAGCTCAACGAGCGCGAGCTCAAGAACCTCGCACGCGCCACCGAGCTGTATGAGCGCGTGCTCGATCGCGACGCCAACCACGCGGGCGCCCTCAGCGCCCTCGCGCGCCTGGCCGAGCTCGACGGCGACTGGAGCCGCGCAGCCGACATGCTCCGCCGCTCGCTCGACCTCTCGGCCGCCGGGCCCGAGGCCGCGGCGAGCGCCGTGCGCCTCGCGCGCCTCGAGGGCGAGCGCCTCGGCGATGAGGCTTCGATGGAGCGCACGATCCACCGCGCCATCGCGCTCGACGCGAGCAACCGCGACGCGCTCGAGATGCTCAAGTCGCTCGCGCAGAAGCGCAACGACCCCGCGCTCCTGGCGTCCGTGGGCGAGCGCGAGCTGGCCTTCATCACCGACGCGAAGCTCCGCGTGGCGCACCTCCGCGCGCTCACCGATCTGGCGCGCACGCGCCTCAGCGACCCCGCGCGCGCCGCGGGCTACCTCGAGCAGGCTGCCGCGCTCGCCCCCGACGACCGCGACATTCTCGGGCCCCTCGTCGACCTCTACAACGAGTCGGGGCGCCCGCGCGACGCGGTGCCGATCCTCGAGCGCATCATCGCCTCGTACGGCACGCGCCGCACGAAGGACCTCGCGCAGTGGCAGCACCGCCTCGGCCGCGCCCTCGACGGCCTCGGCGACACGGCGGCGGCGCTCGCCCAGTACGACGCCGCGTTCAAGATCGACCTCACGAGCGTGCCGATCCTCCGCGACCTCGGCCTCCTCTGCCTCAAGACGGGCGACCTCGAGCGCGCGCAGAAGACCTTCCGCGCCCTGCTCCTGCAGCGCCTCGACCCGACGGCGGGCATCTCGAAGGCCGACGTGTACTTCTACCTCGGCGACACGCTCGCGCGGCAGGGCGACTCGGTGAAGGCCATCGGCATGCTCGAGCGCTCGCTCGAGAGCGACAAGCACCACGCCCGCGCCGCCGACCTCCTCGCGCGCCTCAAGGGCTGAGCGCCTCTCCCTCCATCCTTCGTGACGGTCACGCTCTCTCTCAACGGACGCCTCGTGAGGCCCGACGAGGCGAGCGTGCCCGCGCTCGACCGCGGCCTGCTCTACGGCGACGGCGTGTTCGAAGTGCTGCGCGCCTACGACGGCGTGGCCTTCGCGCTCGACGCGCACCTCGACCGGCTGTGCACTTCTGCCGAGCGCATCGCGATGCGTCTCCCCGTCGCCGCTTCGCTGTTACAGGCCGAGGTGCACGCGGCGCTCGCGGCGGCCGGGCCCCTCGACGCGCACGTTCGGTTGCTCGTCACGCGCGGCGTCGGCGAGCTCGGCGTCGCGCCCGGCAACACGCGCGATGCCACGCGCATGATCGTGGTCACGCCCCTCGCTCCGGCCTCGCAGAATGCCTACGTTCAAGGCATTCGCGCGATCGTTGCGCGCGCGCCGTGGCTCGCCGGGCCCGGGCCCACGGCGGGCGCCAAGACGCTCAACTACCTCGCCAACATCGCGTGGTCGCGCGAGGCGCAGGCGCGCGGCGCGGGCGAGGCGATCGTCGTCGGGCACAACGACACACTCCTCGAAGGCGCCACTTCGAACGTGTTCGTGCTCCACGGCGCCGAGCTGTCCACGCCGCCCCTCGACGCGGGCATCCTCGGCGGAATCACCCGCGCGGCCGTGCTCGCGGTGGCCCCGGCGCTCCGTGTGTCCGCCCGCGAGCGCGCGCTCACGCTTGCCGACCTGCTGCGCGCCGACGAGGTGTTCGTCACGTCGAGCGTGCGCGAGCTCGTGCCCGTGGTGCAGCTCGACGATCACGTCGTGGGCGAGGGGATGCCGGGCTCCGTCACCCGCGCCCTGCACCGCGCCTATCGCGCACTCACGCCCGCTGCGGGGCGCGCGATGCCCTGGGAGTGAGCGTCACTCGCCCGACCAGCGACGCCGCGGTCCGCCATCGACGTGAATGAAGCCCGACTGCGGATAGAACCCGACGCCGCCGTTGTGAGTGCCTCGCAGATGCTGCAACACCTGCTGCACGGGCACGCCCACGAGGCGGAAGTCCACCGCGTGGCCGAGCACGTGCTGACTGCGCCGCGCCACGTGGTGACCCTTCTTGCGAAGGTGCTCGTTGAGCTTGTCGGAGCGATACCCCGAGATGAACTCTGCGCGGCGCGACTGAAACAGCGTGGCCATCGCGCGCACCACGCGGAGGCACGTCGGGTCGATCACGTGCTCCTCCCAGGTGGTGCGGTCGCGGAGAAAGCGCGCGATCACGGCCGCCTCGTCGCGCGAGGGCTCCGGGCCAATGGCCACCGCCTCGAGCGTGTGCACGTTGACGAGCGTGACGAGCGTGGGCCGCAGCGCGGGCTCACCCTCCCGCAGGGCGCGAGACTTCTTGGCTTTCGAGGGGCCTTCGCGCACGCCCGAGGCCACCGTGCGCGGTGGGAGGAAGCTCGGCAACGGATCGGGGTCGGCGCCCGCGTCGAGCGACGTGAGCAGCAGGGCGAGGCCGAGGGCAGGGAGGCTACGTCGGGGTGCGCTGGGCTTCACGTCACGTGTTGAGCACCCGCAGCCTCACGACCTCGTTGTGCGAGCCGAGGCGATAGCCATCGAGGTCGAGCGTCGCGAACGCGAAGCCCGCCTCTTTGCAGGCTGCGGAGATCTCCTTGCGCAGCGAGAATGCGCGCTCCATCTCGGCATCGCCAACTTCTACGCGGGCGAGCTTGTCGTGGTAGCGCACGCGCACCTGCCGCAGCCCGAGCTTGCGCACGGCCGACTCGGCGCGATCGATCTGCCGCAAGCGCTCCGAGGTCACCACGGTGCCGTAGGGAATGCGCGACGCAAGGCACGCGGCGGCGGGCTTGTTCCACACGCGGAGGTCGACGAGCTGGGCGCACCGTCGCACGTCGGCTTTTGTAAACTTCGCGTCGACGAGGGGCGAGCGCACGCCGGCCTCGCGCGCGGCCTCGAGCCCGGGGCGGTAGTCGCCGAGGTCGTCGAGGTTGGTGCCGTTCACGATCACGGCGATGCCGCGCCGCTCGGCCTCGCGCACGGCCACCGTGTAGAGCTCAGACTTGCAGTAGTAACAGCGGTTGGTGGGATTGGCGGCGTAGTTGGGGTCGTCGATCTCGTGCGAGTCGACGAGCACGTGGGGCACGCCGAGCTCGCGGGCGAGGGCGCCTGCCTCTTCGCGCTCTTCGAGGGGGAGCGCGGGCGACAGCGCTGTCATCCCGAGCGCCCGATCGCCGAGCACGTCGTGGGCGACCTTGAGAACGAACGCGCTGTCGACGCCACCCGAGAAGCACACGAGCACCGAGGGCATTTCGGCGAACACTGCGCGGAGCGCTGCGAGCTGTGAGTCCATGACCACGCCCCTATACCACCAACCCGTCGCGCGGCGCACACGGGGCGGCGCCCTCGCGATCGCGGGCGGCGCATGGTAGGCAGGCGCCCCCCGTGCAAGACCGATTGAAGATCCAGGGTTTCACGCCCGAGCGGCTCATGGAGCCCCTCGCCGCATTGGACGCTACGCTGCCCGAGTGCCGACGCATCGTCGCCCACGTGGTGCAGCGCGGCAACGACGACCTGACGGCCATCACCCAGGTGCGCGCGCGCGTTCGCGATCGGGCGCAGGAGTTCGTGGGCATTGGACGGCTCGAGGTGATCGAGCGGCGCGCCTCGGCGGTCGACCCCTTCGTGAAGTACCTCCTGAAGTGCCCCGACGGATCGGAGATCGAGACCGTTCGCATTCCGCTCGAGAAGCCCGGCCGCTTCTCGGTGTGCGTGAGCTCGCAGGTGGGCTGCGCGATGGGTTGCACCTTCTGCGCGACCGGTCGCATGGGCTTCGTGCGCAACCTCGAAACCTGGGAGATCGTGGAGCAGCTTCGCATCGTGTCGCGCGAGCTGCGCGCGTCGGGCGAGGGGCGCGTCCATGGCGTGGTGTTTCAGGGCATGGGCGAGCCGCTGCACAACCTCGACAACGTGCTCGAGGCGCTCGACATCATCTCGAACCCCTGCGGGCTCGCCGTCGACGGGCGCAACGTCACCGTGTGCACGGTGGGCATCGGTCCGGGCATCGAGCGCCTCGCGTCGATGAAGACCCGGGTGCGCCTCGGCATCAGCGTGACGAGCGCGCGCGCCGCCGTACGCCGGTCGCTCGTCCCGATGGAGGGGCGCTACCCGATCCGCGAGGTGATCAAGGCGGCGAAGCTGTTCTATGAGCGCTCGGGGCACCTGGTGATGCTCGCGTATGCGCTCATGGGCGGGGTAAACACCGGCGCCGACGAGGCCGAGGCCATCGCCGAGCTCCTCCGCGAGATGCCGGCCCGCCTCTCGCTCATCGAGTGGAACCCGGTGGAGGGGATGCCCTACCGCCCGCCGACCGAAGAGGAGCGGAGCGCCTTCCACGACGCCCTCGCGCGCCTGGGGGTGCCCGTGGTGCGCCGCTACAGCGGCGGCAAAGACATCGGGGCCGCCTGCGGCCAGCTCGCGACCGAATCGCAGCGCCAGCCTCGCGGCACGCGCGCGACCGACTGACACCAGAACAGCACACACAACGGGCGAGGGTGGGGCGAAGGCCTGTCCGGGGCGTTCCGGGGGCTTCGCCGCATCGACCGACCGGCCAGGCGGTAGCCCGGTTTACAGATCGACACATTCTGTCGACTCTGTGCACGCCCTGAGTTCGATGGCGTGAAGCATCCCCATGGGTCTCCCACAGGGGGTGGACGCCGTGCCCGAAAACATACCCGCGGGGATGTATGCGCAAAATCCCATGATATTGCACCAACCAGACGGTATCTCACTCGGCATACCGGTCGGTATGTAGCTGAAGCCCCTGAATTGTCAGGGTTTTGTTGAGCTCTAGAGAGCGCCGTGCAAGCTGGGTCGGCGTGGAGCAGCCTTGGCAGTATGTGAGGCAGCATGTGGGGCTGGGAGGCTGTCGGGGCGATGGGCGTCGAGGCGCGCCCGGCGACACCTGGCGGCGCTCGCGCTACCGCTGTCGCCGTCCGGCGGGGATGCGCAGCTGCACCGCACTTCCTGGCCGTCGCGACCTCGTGGGGAGTGGCGAACGCTCGACGAGGCGCTGGGCACGTGCGCACCGTCCAAAGCCGCGCGGAAGGAACTCGCCCTGGACGCGCGCCCTACGGGAAGTTGCTCAGAGCCCCCGGGGGGGCGGCGCGGCCGGCGCCCCAGAACCCCAACAGGCCCCCCTCCCCAAACCGGCCCTTTTGCTGAGTAGACAGAATGTATCTTATGCGAAGTTATGATGGTGTGGGTAACAGGGGGCAGGGCGCCTCATTCCCCTGCCTACAAGGCCATTTCGCGCGCTGCCCCTGCAGGCGCGCCAAAGCCCCCCGAGGCCCCGCGGGACGTTATCGTGTGCGATCGCGCCCTCTCGAGGCGCACACGCAGACGCGTGCGACGCGCTCGCTATGCGCGCCGCGGCAAGACCGAGCTGGGCTGTCGGTGGGCGCCCGGCGGGCGCGGCGGTCAGGTGGGGCTGTCGGTGAAGAACCGCCAGGCGTACACGACGCCGCGGTTGGTCTCGAAGAACACGTGGCTGTCGGTGACGAGCGGCGCCCCACTCACCCCCTCGTTGCCGAGGCCCGAAATCGCCTCGCCGTCGCGGGTGCGAATCACCCACATCGAGGTGTCGGCCGACGGCACGTACACGATGCCCCCGCGCACCACGGGCTGCTGCATCGAGCGGGAGCCGAGGTCGCGCATCCACGCCACCTCGCCGTCGGTGGCCGAAACCTTCAAGAGCCCCAGCGACGCCGACGTGGCGTAGACATAACGGTCGTCGTGGGCCAGCGACGAGATGTTGAGCAGGCGATCGACGCGCCAGCGCACCCCGCCCCCCGCCGGATCGAGCGCGTAGAGGCCGGCGGTGTACGAGGCCACGAAGAGGTTGCCGTCGACGAGCACCGGGGTGGTGTCGACGTCGATGGTGCGGTGGGCCTCCGTGGCACCCTCCGCGGCCTCGCTGTCGGTGCTCGTGTCACGCTCCCAGATCGACGTGCCGTCGGACGGGTCGAGCGCGACGGCTCGGCCGTCGGAGAAGCCGGTGTAGAGCCGGTGGCCGTCGTAGAGCAACCCCGCGTGGCCCCCGCCCGTGATGCCGCCTGGAGGTTCACGTCGGTAGCGCCAACGGCTTTCACCCGTGCTGCGGTTTACGCTGAACACGGTGTCGTCGGCGTTTACGCAGTAGACAGAATCACCCACCACG
>CAISKJ010000161.1 GCA_903885885.1 uncultured delta proteobacterium | reverse complement strand
GGATCGCGTCCGTCGAGCGCGTAGCGATGGTTGAGCTCCACGAGCGCGGCGTGCGCGTCTTCGGGGGAGCGCGTCCAGGCCGCGATCGCCTTGCCCCACGTCATGCGCACGTTGTTGTGGAGCTCGCCGTGCGACAGGAGCATGCGCTGCGCGGCGTCCCAGAGCGCGTCGCCGGTACGCCCACGCTCGAGCGTCTCGATCGTCTTCACGTCGCGCGGGTCTCGCGCGTGCGCTTCGAGCGTCTCGCGCGCCCAGTCGGGGAGCGCGCGCAGCGAGTGCAGCGCCTCGGGCGGCGTGCGCGCGCAGAAGTGCCACGCGACCTCGCGCCACACGAGCAGCTCGTCGAGGAACTTGTCGGCGCCGTCGCCGAGAACCTTCGACGCCTCACGCGCGATGCGAAGCGCGGAGACGTGCCCATGATGCAGATAGGGCGACAAGCGGCTCGTGCCTTCGACGAGCGCGTCGTTGCGGTCGCTCGCATAGCGCGCGAGGCCCCGCGCGCGAAACGACGCCCACCGCGCGTAACCGGCCACGCTCCCGCCCGGGAGCGCGCGCACCGGGGCGACCGCATGGTCGATCCCGCACGCGGCGACGAGGCGAGCGATGTCGCGATCGTCGAGATGGGCGGCGTCGACCGGCGCGAAGGCGAGCGTCCCTTCGTCGGTCGCGCGCAAGACGGGGGCCTCTGGCCATGCGGAGGCGAGTACGCCGCGCGCGATGCGCTCGGTCGCCGTACGAAACGCGTAGGCGCGATCCGGACGCTTCGAAACGAGCGGCATCGGGACGACGCACGAAGCGTCGAGCATCCACATCGGGACGCGCGCTTCGGCGAGCGAAGTGGCGAGGCGCTGCGTCCATCCGTCGAGCGGCGGGACGGGCGCCTGCTCGGTCACGACCAGGGCTGCGTCGATCGAGAGCTCGCGAAGCCGAGGGCCGCGGTGCCCTGGCCGCTCGACGTGCAGCACGTGCCGAATCCCGCGGGCGCCGAGCGCACGCGCCACGTCGCGCGCGCCCTCGAGCATGAACGTGTGGTGGCGATCGCTCGCGAAGGGATACCGCTCGGACACCGCGTGGTAGACGAGCAGCGGCGCGTCGAGCGCGTGCGCGGCGTGGAGCGCGGCGTCGAGCGCGGCGTTGTCGTGGTCGCGCGCCGCGATGCGCATCCAGTACACGACGCGCCGGTCTCGCCTTGCAGGCGCGCGGACGAGCGGGGTCAGGCGCTGTCGAATCGCTTCGGGCAACGCGCGCGCAAGGTCTCCGTCGTCGATCGCATCCACGGCAGTACGCCTGAGATGGACGAGCGAGTCTCTCGGTTTCGCGAGCCGCGCGTGACGGTGTCAGCATCTACGAATCGATGACGGCATCGACCGCGCGCGCCTCGAAGCTCTGTCCGACCTGCGGCCGCACGTTCGAGTGGCGCAAGGCGTGGGCGCGCGACTGGGAGAACGTCGTCTACTGCTCGGGCGGCTGCCGCGGCGCGCGCGACGTGGCCGACGAAGCCGCGCTCGAAGCGCGCATCCTGGCGTTGCTCGCGACGCGCGCGCGAGACGCCACGATCTGCCCCTCCGAAGCCCTCCCCACGGAGCAGCGTCAGGATCGAGCGCGCATGGAGCGCGTCCGGAGCGCGGCGCGCAGGCTCGCGCACCGGGGCGCGATCGTGATCACCCAACGCGGCGCGGTGCAGAACCCGGATCACGCTCGGGGTCCGCTTCGGTTGAGGAAGAGGTAGCTTCGCCGCTTCGGGTCACGCACGCGCGCAGGATCGGAGGTGGGCAGAGACGTTGCGCGGGCGTCGACGCAGCGCGTGCTCGGAGGCCTCACCCACCTACGTCGCGTTCAGGTCGGCGAGCCACGCGGCGAGTGCGTCTCCGTCGAGGTCGAGCACGACGTCGGCGAGGCGCACGGGGCCCACGAGGTCGAGGCGCGTCGCGACGGCGCGGCGGTCGGCGTCGGCGAGCGGCCACGACAGCAAACCTGTTCGTCGAACAGTCAGCATGTACATGCACCACCGCGAGCGCGCGCAGCCGCCGAGGGGAGCCCGCGTCGCGAGTGCGGCGTGAACGGGCAAGGCCGTTGGACTACTTATCCCCATCCCCCTACTTATCCCCTGAAGCGCTCGTTGCGCAGCGACTCCGCGGGAAAGTACGCGTTGCCCTCGACCATGACGATGTCGTCAGACTCCGCGAGCACGATGCCATTCCACTCAGCACGCTTCTTCATGGGTGAGTTCCTTGTGTGATCGGAGAGCGGGGAGCGCCTGCCTCGAGAATGCGCCGCATCGCTGCCCAGCCGACGAACACTGGCGGGAGGAACAACACCACGACGGCGGCGAAGAGCACCGTACCCGGTCCGAGGGGGATCGAGAAGGCAGCGACGTGCAGGCGCTCCACGCAGGTGACGTTGACGCTCAGCAATCGTCGCGCGGCAGTTTCGCAGCGTGGTGATCTACCTCCTACCGTGTGGCGGGGAGCGCGACGCGGGACACGGGCCCTCCTTCTTCGAGCAGCACGTAGAGCCAGCCGTCGGGGCTCACGGCGATGCGCGAGCCCCGCGCGGCCATCGTCTCGACGCGAAGGTCGGTGACATCGGAGCGGATCGAGACGATGCGGCGGTCGCGCAGCGAGGCGTAGAAGCGCCCGGTGAAGGGGTCGCGGCGGACGGACTGGACGTCGGCGCCGAGGGTGCCGAGGCGGCGCGTGAGCCCGCCCGGCGCGCGGTCGACAAGGTACAACTCGCCGCCCTCGACGGCGACGAGCATGGTGTCGAGGTCGAACGAGGTCGACGCCGTGATGCGCCGGGGGAGCGTCGCCACCGCGGTGATCGAGCGCGTGTCGGTGTCGTAGCGGTACCAGTCTCCGTTGGCCCTCACGTTGCCCACGAAGAACTCCCCGAGCGGCGACACGCCGAGCCCGTACGGCCCGGTATCGAGGTAGTTGACGCCGAAGGGCCCCGTCCCTGTCGTGGTGACCGCGGGCACCACCACGGGCAGCGAGAGGTCGGGCTGGACGTGGCCCACACCCTGCGGCGTCCCGCTCGCGCAGCCGCACGAGGCGCAGCAGATGTACGTGAAGGCGATGTTCGCAGCCTCGCCGCCGACGCCGAGGTTGATGCGGCGCTGCACACCCACCTCGCCCATGTTGAGGTTGGCGACGCTCGTCCAGGTGGTGACGACGCCCGCGGGGCTCACGCGCCGCACGAAGTCAGGTCCGGAGAGCATCGTGGCCGTGTAGAGGTTGCAAGCGTCGTCGATGTCGAAGCCGAACGCTCCCGACAGGAACGTCGCGGGCACCTCCGTCGGCGCGATCGTCACGCACGACGCGGCGGGGCGCTCGCAGGGGCAATCGACGCCCCAGCAGCGCGCGGTCCCCTCCTCGCAGAGCACCGAGCGGCACGAGAGGGCGGCGGCGCAGCGCATCGTGCGCGGGTTGCACGTCGCGCCAGGGCCGCAGGTCTCCGCACCGCAGGGCACGAAGTCGCCCGTGAGCGCGCAGCGGCTCCCCGCGGCGCGGCACTGACCGTCGGTGAAATCACACACGGTCCCCGCGGCGCACGCAACGCCGCCGGAGAGCCTGCAGTCGGCCACGCAGCCACCGCTCACGCAGCGGCCGCCCGCGGCGCACGCGGTCCCACACGCGCCGCAGTGGGCGTTGTTGTCGCGCGTCGGAGTCTCGCAGCCGTTGGCGACGGCCTCGTCGCAGTCGGCGAAGCCCCCGTTGCAGGCGCCGATGGCGACCGTTCCCTCGCGGCACACGGCCGTGGCGTTGGGGGCGGCGGCGGGGCTCCCGCAGCGGCCGCAGTGGGCGGGGTCGGTGCGGAGGTCGACCTCGCAGCCGTTGGCGGGCATCCCATCGCAGTTCGCGAAGGAGACGCTGCAGGCGAGGACACCGCACGCTCCTGCGGTGCACGCGGGCGTCGCGTTGGGCGGCGCGCATCGGGCGTCGCAGGCGCCGCAGTGGGCCGACGAGGTCTGTGTGTCGGTGCAGGCGCCGTCGCAGCACGACTGCCCTGCGGAGCAGCGCGCGCTGGTGGCGCAGCCGGCGACGCAGGCGTGGTCGGCGCAGCGCGTTCCGAGGGCGCAGGCGTCGTCGTCGCGGCAGCCGTCGGCGCAGGTGCTGGTGGCTGCGACACAGTACTGGCCGCTGGGGCAGAGGTCGCGCGCGGGGGTGCAGCGGACGCATTGGCCGGAGGCGACGTCGCACAGGGAGCCGCGGGCGTCGGCGGCGCAGTCGGCGTCGGTGGCGCAGCGGGGCGGGCCGAGGTCAGCTGTGACGTCGGGCGCTCCGTCGTGGGTGGGCACATCGAGGAGGGGAGCCTCGGGGCCGAGGTCCTTCGGAGCGTCGGCGAGCGGGAGATCGGGGAGCGCGTCGAGGGTGAGGTCCGCGTCGAGGGATGGCGCGTCGAGGGATGGCGCGTCGAGGGATGGCGCGTCGAGGGAAGCCGCGTCCGGGGAGGACGTGTCGGGGGCGGCGACATCGAGAGACGCGTCCGGGGTGGACGCCGTATCGGTTGCGGGCGCGTCGGGCGAGAGGGTGTCGGACGCCGCGTCGACACGCACGCTGTTGGAGCTCGCGCTCTCGGAGCACGCGACCGTCAACACGACGAGGAGACTCATGAGCGAGGAGGCGCGCATGGCGCGATTATCCCATCCGTACTCCGCTGCGTGGAGGGCTTTCGTCGCGCGTGACAAGAGAGGCGTGGAGCGAGCTCAGCGTCGGTAGACCCGCAGCTCGCGATCGGGAAGCCCTTCAGGTTCGGGGACGGCACCGCAGGATCTCGAGGCGCTGCCACGCAGCGTAGCCTTTCTTCGGCGGGTCGTAGAGCGCCAGGCCCTCCTCCGCGGTGAGAAAGTCGAGCCACGCCTGGCTCTTGCGCGTGAGCCCCGAGGTCACGGCGTACACCTTGAGAGGCACCTCGAGCACCTCGAGGGTGTCGACCTGCCAGTGGGCGTCGAACCACGGGCGCGCGATGCCGTCGCACAGGCTCGACTCAAGGGAGGCGTGGCCCGCGCTCGAAATCGTGCAGCGGCCGCTGCACAAGCAACGCTGGTTTCACCGCTGCGCGCTGCTCGACCCACCAACCGTGCGCGACGCGCGCGAAACCCGCTACGGGGCCTCGGGCGCTGGTTCCCGGGTGATGAGCAGCTCACAGGCCCGAGGGGGCTGCTCGACTCTCGTCACGAAGAAGAGACGGTAACCTTTCGATGCTGACTGCTGCGCTGTTGTCGACGATCTTCGAGCACGCGACGGAGGAGTCGGGCTTCGACCTCGACCGCGGCGACGCGCAGGGGTGGCGTTGCTTCGAGAGCACGCAGGTGCCGCTGCGTGTGTGGCTGCGCGCCGAGAGAGAGACCTTCGTCGTTGCGCTCTCGCAGGCGAACGTGGCGCACACGCTCGCCGCCGAGGGCGTCGGGAGCGCCTGCGCGGAGGGGCTCCCGGCGGGGGCTGCGAGCGCGCGGCGGGTGCCTACGCGGCCGCTCCTGCACGGGCT
>CAISKJ010000160.1 GCA_903885885.1 uncultured delta proteobacterium | reverse complement strand
CGGCACGATCGACCGCAGTACTGCTGCAGCACGACGCCCGAGAACGAGAGGCACTCGTATCCCGCGGGGCAGACGCCGCCGCCGCGTCCGCAGTCGATGCGCGCGGTGAGCACCATCACGTCGGGGCGCACGCAGCCCGCGTCTTGCGCGGCGTGGACGAGCACGCCGGGCGTGACCGTGCGGGCCGTTCCCTTCGCGGACGATCACAGCGTCGAGGTCACGCGGCCCACGGGGGTGATGACCGCGTCGCTGGCGAGGTCGCTGCCCGAGCTGCGCGCGCGCGTCGTGTTCGAGGCCAAGGTGATGGCGCGCGAGACGGCGGGCTTCAAGGCCGTTCCCTACGTGTACGACGGCGCGGGGTCTGCCGTCGCATCGGTGGCCTTCCTCGATGGCGACATCGTCGCGTGGGTCGGCGCGACGCGCACCGTGGTGCAGCCCTTCGCCCCCGACGTCTGGTACCTCGTGCGCGTGGTGGTGGACACCGCGGCGGGCACCTTCGACCTCTTCGTCGACGGCGTGCGCAAGCTCCAGGGGCGCCCGCTCCGCAACCGGGCCGACGCGGTCGCGCGGGTGCAGTACTACGTCGACGGCGCGGGCGACGGGCTCCTGCGCGTCGACAATGTGCGGGTGTACCGCGAGGCCGACCTCATCGGCGCGCCGCCCGAACCGGTGTTCGACGCGCGGCGCTTCGGCGCGGCGGGCGACGGCGTGCGCGACGACACCGCGGCCCTCCAGCGCGCTGTCGACGCCGCCGCGGGCTCCGGCGGCTCCGTCGTGCTCGCCAACGGGACCTTTCTCGATGGTACGATAAACCTACGCAGTCGTATGACGATGTTCATCGACGCGTCGGCCACGCTCCGCGGCACCACCAGCGCCGCGAGCTACCCCGCCCAGTCGCCCGCGACGGGCAACACGCAGCTCAGCAACTGCCGCCGCGCGCTGCTCTACGCGCACGAGGCGACGGACCTGCGCATCGACGGCGGCGGCACGATCGACGGGCAGGGAGCGACCTTCGCGGGGGCCGAGCGCGAGCGCCCGATGCTGCTGTGGGCGGTGCGCGCCAGCGGGCTCACGGTGCAGAACGTCTACTTTCAGCGCGGCGCCGTGTGGGGCGTGGTCTCCATGGAGTCGGACCACGTCGCGCTGCGCAACCTCAACGTGCAGAGCAGCGGGATTACGCACGACGGCATCGACGTGGTCGACGGCGCCGACGTCACCGTCGAAGACTGCGCGGTGCGCAGCGGCGACGACGCGATGTGCCTCAAGAGCGGCGTGCGCCGCGGGGTGGTGGGGCTCACGGTGCGGCGGTCGGCGTCGCGGTGTCCTTCGTGGGCGGGCGGAGCGGCGTCCCGGGTGATCCGCCCGAGGCGATGCCCAACCAGTACCCCGAGTCGAACATGTTCGGCGACCTCCCCGCGTGGGGCTACTTTCTCCGCCACGTTGCCAACGTGCGCTTCGACGGTTGTCGCACGAGCGTGGCCAACGCCGACGCGCGCCCCCGCCTCGTGACGCGCGACGTGAGCGGTCTCATCGAGCGTTAGAGGTCTTCGCGGCGAGGGCTCAGCGCGCGTGGCGGGCGCACCACGGGCCGCACCGCGCCGGGACGCCGTGCGCCCTGCGAAAGCGCGCGCTGCGACACCAGACGATGAGGTTCGCGCGGCGCCCCTCCAGCACGGGCTCGGCGAGGTGTCGGAGCGTCCCCGCGTGGATGAGCACGGTGCCTACGGCGTGCTCGACCGTCGCCGCTTCGCCCTCGTCGACGGCGGTCTGCGCGTGGTCGAGGCAGCGGCCGCCGAGCACGCGCAGCGCGCCGCCCTCGAAGCGCGCGCCGAGGCACACGTTGAGCGTCACCTCGGCGTCGTCGATGTGCAGCGAGAGGTCGCGGTCGCGCTCCGGCGAGTACTCCACGGTGAAGCCGTGATGGTGGTCGAGGGCGTCGCCGCCCACGTGCGCGAAGCCCCACCGGCCGAGGGGCGCGGCCACGCGCGCGAGCAGGTCGTCGAGCAGCGCCTCGAAGCCGACCTCCTCGAGGATGACGCCGTCGCGGTTCATCGAGTTGGGGCGACGGAGGGCGCGCCCGGCCCCCGCGGCGAAGCGCTGCCGTCGGTGCAGCTCCTCGAGGAGCCGCGCGCAGAAGTCGTCGGTGAAGAGCGGCAGCGCGTGGACCCCCGGCGCCACCGCGCGCACGCGGGCCGCGAGCGCGCCGGGGTCGCCGAGCGCGGCGCGGGCGTCGGCGGT
>CAISKJ010000159.1 GCA_903885885.1 uncultured delta proteobacterium | reverse complement strand
CGGGCGAAGCCGTCGCCGCAGCGCGCGGCGAGGCACGCGTTGGTGCACGCGTCGGTGTTGCTGCCGTTGCCGTCGTCGCAGGCCTCGGCGCCCGCGCGCACGAAGCCGTCGCCGCACGAGGCCGCGCGGCAGGTCGACAGGCACGCGTCGGTGTTGTCGCCGTTGCCGTCGTCGCAGGCCTCCATCCCCGCGCGGGCGAAGCCGTCGCCGCAGCGCGCCGCGAGGCAGCCGCTCACGCACCCGTCGGTGTTGTCGGCGTTGGCGTCGTCGCACTGCTCCACGCCCGCGCGCACGTAGCCGTCGCCGCAGGAGGCGGCCGCGCAGGTGGTGGTGCACGCGTCGGTGTTGTCGGCGTTGCCGTCGTCGCAGGCCTCCGCCCCGTTGCGCACGCCGTCGCCGCAGCGGGGGCCGTAGGCCGTGCAGGTCGCGTTGCAGGCGCCGTACATGCCGTTGCGGGCGCCGTCGTCGCACACCTCGGTGCCCTCGCGCACGCCGTTGCCGCACGACACCGTGGCGCCGTACTCGTAGCAGCCCATGTCGTGCTGGGCGCCGCCGATGCCGTCGCCGTCGGCGGGCCGCGCGGCGCCGTCGAGGTCGTGGTCGGGCGCCCCCGAGGCCTGCGCCGCGTCGATGGCGAGGCTCGTGCCCATGAGGTGAAAATCGCTGCCCGGGGCGACGTACTGCGGGTTCACCGACACGGTGCCCGCGCCGGGGCCGGGCGTCGAGCCCACGCCCGAGTAGAAGTTGGCGCTCGTGGCGCCCCACACGTCGCTGTAGGTCGTGTTGAGGGTGCCGTAGTAGTAGTCGCGCGAGATGTTGTAGCGCCCCTGCGTCACGATCGAGTTGTGCACGTTGAGGGTGAGCGTCGAGCCCGAGCTCGTGCTGTACATCGACACGTTCGACCCGCCGCTGCCGTGCACGGTGCTCGACTCGAGGGTGACGGCGCCCGCGTTGCCGGTCACGTACACGCCGGTGCCGGCCGAGCCGTACACGAGGCAGTTGGTGAGGCGCGTGGCGGCGCCGCTCACCGACGAGATCGACACGCCCACGCTCGTGCTGCCGGCGACGGTCGAGTCATCGATCGTGGCGCCGGTGCCCACGATGGAGATGCCCGTCGGCGTGGCGCCGCGCACCTGCACGCGCGACAGCGTGGGGTTGTTGCTGAGAATCGACACGCCCGTCTGCGAGCTGTCGCTGATGGCGATGTTGCTCATCGTGGCGGCGCCGGCCTCGTAGGTGAGGCCCACGGTGGGCGCGGCGATGGTCACGCGGTCGATCGTGGTGGGCGACGCCGCGCGCGACACCGACACCTCGACGCCGTACCAGCAGCCGGGCGCGGTGGTGGCGCAGCGCATGGCCACGGGCGCGGCCGCGGTGCCCACGGCGGTGAGCGTGCCCTTCACGATGAGCTCGGCGCGCGTGGCGAGGACGTTGCCGCCCATGATGTCGGTCGCGGCGAAGACCATCTGCACGCCGGGGTCGACGGTGAGCGTCACGTTGGGGCCCACCGTGAGGTCGCCCGGAATGGTGTAGGGCGAGCCCGCGAGGGTGAGGCGCGTGTTCGTCCACAGGGTGCCGTAGAGGCCCGGCGTGGCGTCGGAGACGTAGGGGAGCGCGCCCAGGTCGGCCCCCGTGCTGCCCGCGAAGCGCGCGGGCGAGTTCGACGTGAGGCGAAAGTTGCTCCCCGGCGTGGCGTAGAGCGGGTTCACCGACAGGCAGCCCGCGCCGGGGCCGGGCGTCGAGCCCACGCCCGAGTAGAAGTTGGCGCTCGTGGCGCCCCACACGTCGCTGTAGGTGGTGTTGAGGGTGCCGTAGTAGTAGTCGCGCGAGATGTTGTAGCGGCCCTGGGTGACGATGCTGTTCGTCACGTTGAGGGCGATCGTCGAGCCCGAGCTCGTGCTGTAGAGCGACACGTTCGAGCCGCCGCTGCCGTGCACGGTGCTGCCGTTGACGTTCACCACGCCGCCGTTGCCGGTCACGTACACACCCGTGCCGGCGTTGCCATACACGAGGCAGTTGTTG
>CAISKJ010000158.1 GCA_903885885.1 uncultured delta proteobacterium | reverse complement strand
GCGGGCGTCGCGCCGCCGCAGTCGGCGTCGGAGCGGCAGGCCGTGCACACGCCGCGCGCGGCGTCGCACGCGGGCGTCGCGCCGCTGCAGTCGGCGCCGCTGCGGCAGGCCACGCAGACGCTGCGCGCGGCGTCGCAGAAGGGCGTCGCGGGGCCGCAGTCGACGTTGGAGATGCACTGCACGCACAGGCCCGCGGCGGTGCACACGGCGGTCGCGCCCGTGCAGGCCGCGTGGGCGGCGCCCTGCGGCGTGGCGGGGCAGGCGCCCTCCCAGAGCTGCACGTCGTCGACGTCGACGCTGCCCGCGGCGCCGGCCGAGAAGATCTCGGTCTTGAGGACCACGTGGGTGGCCGCCGCCTCGACGGTGAAGGGCGCGGCGAGCCAGTGCCAGGCGCCGTCGGAGGGCGCGTCGACCACCTGGCCGCCGTAGTTGTTGGCGTAGGGCGCGCGGCCCATGAGCCAGTGCTCGGCGCCCACGGCGCCCGCGGCGTTGGAGAGGTTGATGCCCGCGAAGGGCTGCGTCCCCGCGCTGCCGCGCACCCACATGGCGAGGCAGTAGCGCCCGCCGCCGGTGACGGCGATGCCCGCGCGGGTGAAGATGCGCCCGCCGCTGAAGCGAACGGTGTCGCGGAGGAAGCGGCTCGAGCACACGGCGTCGGTGGCGTCGCGCGCGAGCTCGATGGGGTTGGTGTCGGCGGCGCGCCAGCGCGCGGCGTCGCCCTCCCAGTCTTCGGCGAAGAGGCGGGTCTGCGCGTGCGCGGCGGTCGCGGAGGTGACTCCGGCGACGACGCACAGCGCGCCAAGGAGCGAGCGCGTTCGGTCCATCGCGCGATGGTACCGCAGCCGCGCGCCGGGGCGCGGCCCGCGCTTAAGTTGACGCCCCGGTGCGATTCGTGGAGAGGGGTTGCATGAAGGCCCCGTCGGCGCTCCGGGCAGCGGTTCTCTCGGCGCTCGTGGCGAGCGGGTGCGGCGAGGCCCCGTCGCCCGACGGGAGCGCCGCGCGGGAGAGCTCCGCGCCCAACGCGCGCTTCATCGCGCCCGTCGACGCCGCGGCCGTCGATGTGCCGGTGGGTGTGGTGGTCGACGCGAGCGCGCCCGCCCCCGTCGATGCGGCCGTCGATGCGGCGCCCGAGGCGGCCGTCGACGCGGGCCCCGCGGTGCGCGCGCCGGTGCCCGTGCCCCTCACGTGGCGCGACGAGTACCTCCCCGAGTTTCGCTTCGATGTGGCGCCCGCGGACCTCAGCGCGCTGCTCACGGCGGGGCACGCCGACCGTCACCCGGCCACGCTGCGGTACATGGGGCAGACGTACCGGGGCACGATTCGTCAGCGCCTGGGTAACAACTCGCGCTGCGGCGACAAGCGGCAGTTTCGCTTCGACTTCGGCGCGACGGTGACGCTCCCCGACGGGTACCGCACCGACCGCTTCGAGACCGACCGCGGGCGCTGCTACGTGCTCCACGAGTGGATGGCGGTGCGCGCCATGCGCCAGGCCGCCGAGCGCCACCCCGAGCTGCGGCTCCTGTGGAAGTACACCAACCTCGTCGCGGTGTACTTCAACGACGACCTCTACCAGGTGCAGACGCTCACCGAAGACATGAACCGCGCGGTGCCCGCGCGCTTTCTCGGCACCCGCGACGTGACCCTCTACGAGCACGGGTGCAGCGGCGACGGGGCCGACGCGTGGCTCAACGCGTTCTGCGTGCCCACCACGGCGACGGACCTCGCGCGCGCGCTCGACGTGCCTACGTTTCTGTACTGGTCGGCGGTGGTGAAGACGCTCTCGCCCGACGACAACTTCCCCGACACGCCGTGGAACTGGTACCTCGTGCGCGACAACGGCGCGGGCCTCGCGTACCCCGTCGGCGACGACTGGGACTCGCTCCCCGCCACGTGGGACGTCGCCGACGCCGACCCGTACACCCCGCACGTCGTCGAAGACCCGGCGCAGCGACACTTCGTGACGCTCCTCGCCGACAGCGCCTGGCGCGCGCGCTACGCCGCTGACCTGCGCGAGGCGCGCGCCCTCCTCGACCCGTCGACGCTCCTGCCTGCCGTCGAGGCCAAGTACGCCCAGGTGCGCGCCCTCCTCGCCGCGACGCCCGACGCGCCGCAGCGCGCCGACTGGTACGACCACGTCTACACCGAAGAGGTGCCCGCGTGGGTGCGCGCCCGCTACGCCTTCCTCGCGCAGCAGGCGCCCTGACCCGTCGCTACGTTCGCACGAGGCTCACCGCGGCGCCGTCGGAGAGCCGAAAGCGCGTCGCGCCGTCGCCGCGGTCGAGCAGCGCGGGGCCGTCGACGTCGGCGCGCACGAGGTCTTTGCGCACCCTGAAAACAAGGGTGTTCAGCTCGACGCGGCCCGCGCGGCCGTCGGGCCAGATGCGCGGGAGGAGCACCTCGTCGGGGATCGCGTCGCCCGCGCTGAAGGGCGCCGGCGGGAAGAGCAGCGCCGCCACGAGGTCGCAGCGCCGGTCGGCGAGCGCGAGGGTGCGCTCCCACGCGCCGAAGCCCAGCGTGAGGCGCCCGCCGCGGGGCAGAAACTCCAGGCGCGCGAGGCGCGGGAGGGCGTCGTCGTCGGAGGGCACCGTCTCGGTCTCGTGCCCCACGGCGGCCGACACGAAGCGCAGCGACTGGTCGAGGTAGCGCGCCACCGCGCCCGAGGGCACCGACACCACCTGGCCCTCTTGCAGCACGCCGCCGCACTCGACGCCGCCGTAGCTCGTCTCGAGCACCAGGGCGTTGTGCACCAGCGTGAGGGTGAGCACCGACGGCGGCCACGCGGCGATGTGAAGGTGGTCGCCCTCGGCCCCGCCGATCACGAAGGGGCTCGTGAGAATGCGGTGAAACGCGCCCGCCCGCGCCTCGACGCCCCACACGCACGCGGCCGCCGGGCGCGGCGTGGCGGCGCCCACCACGCGAAACACCCGGTCGAGCACGGCGATGGTGTCGCCGCTGCGGAGCGTCGCGCTCGCGGCCACGGGGGCGTCGTTCACCCGCACGGCGATGCGGCCGGTGACGGTGATTTCGACGCCGTCGTCGGTGGGGCGCAAGAGGAGCTGGTGGCGGCTCACGCGCGCGTCGGCGATCACGACGTCGCACTCGGGGCTGCGCCCCACGACGAAGCCCGCGGGGCGAATGAGCACGCGGCCGAGGTCGCCCTCGAGCCAGTACTGGTGCGGTGGAGGTCTGCCGCTCATGGGTGTGCGCGCCTACAGCCCCGCCGCGGCGAGCTCCTCGCGCAGCGCGCGCAGGCGCCCGTGACGCTCTTTGAGGGAGGCCAGCCACGCGGCGCCGCCCGCGTGCTCGCCCAGGGCGTCGCGCAGCGCGCACACCCGCCGCGCGACGCTCGCGGCCTCGCGGTACTGCGTGCGGCGGCCCGTCGCGACGAGGTCGTCGACGTGCTTCTCCCAGATGGCCACGGCCTCGCGGGGGTAGGTGCGCTCGGCGGCCTCGGCCACCTTGAGCTTCATGCCCGCGGCGGCGGCGAGGCCCGTGGCGTCGACGGTGGGCTCGTCGCGCACGCGGTCGAGCGCGCGCTGCACGTCGCCCTCATCGAGCAGCGCCTCGACGGCCACGCGGTGCGCCCGCTCGTCGAGGGATTTGAGCGCGCGCTCGCGCACGGGCTCCCACGCGGCCCACGCGTCGGAGGTGACGAGCGAGCGCAGCGCGCGCCAGCGGTCGAGCGAGGGCGCCGCCGCGAGGAGCGCCTCGGCCTCGCGCATCATGGCCTCGCGGTCGCCCGCGGAGCGCGCGCGCGCGAGGAGCCACTCGTGCAACGGCACGTCGGGCACCGTGCTCGTGCGGTACCGAACGACCTCGCCCGCAATGTCGCCGTGGCCGTGCTCGACGAGCAGGTCGGCGACGGCGCGGAGGTTCTCCGTGGACGACTGCCGCGCGGCCTCGAGGGCCTCGTCGGTGCGGCCCCGCGCGAGGAGGCGCTCGACGCGGTCGCGGTCGCGCCCGAGGGCCGCGCAGGCGACGAGGAAATCATCGTCGGAGAGGGCGTCGGCCTCGAGGTCGAGGAGCAGCCCCGCGTGCGGTCGCGCGTGCCAGGGCGTCGCCTCGGGCGCGAGCGAGCGCACCCAGCGGGCCACGAGCGCGCGCTCGTGCGCGTTGGCGTGCGCGAGGATCTCTTCGGGCACCTCGTCGGCGGGCCCCATGTCGCCGAGGTGGTCGTCGCCCTCGAGGATTTCGAACATCGCGCGCAGCGCGCCCTCGCGCACCGTCGGGGCCGCGGCGGGCATCGCGATGCAGCGCCCGAGGCCCTCGACGCACTCGGTCACCACGTGGCGCAGGAGGGCGTCTTCGTCTTGCCGCTCGTACTCGGCGTAGCGGTCGATCACGGCGTCGCCGAGGCCTTCGAAGACCGCGAGCGCCGAGGCCGCGTCGCCCTGCGCGAGAAAGCCCTCGCCGATCGCGCGCAGGGCCTCGAGCTCGGTCACGATGGGCACCACGGCGCCCCACTCGGTGCCGTTGCGGCGAAACACGGCCTCGGCCTGCCGTCGGTACATGCGCGCGCCGGCGCCGTCGGAGACCGTGCGCGGCGTGCGGGCGCGGCCGTCGGGCAGCGGCGTGACGAGCAGCGTCTCGAGGTCGGGCTCCTGCCGGAGCATCTGCTTCACGAGGGCGATGAGCTCGGCGCGGCTGCGGCGCGCGAGGGCGGCGTCGACGTCATCGACCACGACGAAGTCGCTCGACCGGCGGATCCACGTGACGAGCAGCGCGCCCACGTGCTTGCAGCGCCCGTCGGCCCCCACGGGGCACGAGCACCCCGCGCGCGCCACGCCGCCGCCGGGGAGCTCGGCGCGCACGTGGTACGACTCGGCGCTCTGCCCCTCGCAGCGCGCGCGGAGCGTGGTGCCCTGGCGTCGCGCGTCGAACACGGCGCCCTCGCGCACGTACTCGACCGCGCGCTCATACGCGGCGTCGCCGACCCACGCGCGCACGGCCGCCTCGCTCAACGTTCCCGGTACGAGTGCCTTCATGGCACGGACGTTACCAGCAGCGCCGCGCGCGCGACGACCCGGAATGAGACACGCCTCGAACACCGGCGATACACTCCGCGCGATGAGCGACGCGGAGTTTCCGTTCTTGTTTCATGGCCCCTCGCCCGACGACTGGTTCGACGAGCCGGTGCACGCGTGGATCGTGCGCTTCGCGCGCGAGCTGACGCCCGCGGAGCGCACATCGCTCGCGGCGGCGGGGGAGCGCGCGACGCGCGATTGCACCCGCGGCCTCGGCGCTGATTTTCGACTCCCGTGGTGCTGGAGCGGCGCGTGGGCGCTCGTCTCCGCGCGCGTGGGCGACCGCGGCCCCGACACGATGCGCGCGCTCTTCGAAGCGGCGCAGTCGATGCTGCGCGCGGCCCACACCGCGGCCCCCATCGCCGAGGTGTCGT
>CAISKJ010000157.1 GCA_903885885.1 uncultured delta proteobacterium | reverse complement strand
TGCCAGCGAATCGATGGGTACCCCATCGCCGCGTTGATCCACCTGCCAGCGAATCGATGGGTACCCCATCGCCGCGTTGATCCACCTGCCAGCGAATCGATGGGTACCCCATCGCCGCGTTGCCATGTTTGACCTTCGGACAGCGCGAAACCACGTAGCAGAAGGAACTTTTTGCGATCGGGCAACAGTGGCAGCCTCGCTCGGGTCGATGGGAGCGGGGCACCGATCGCCCCGCGGAGGAGGAGCTACACCGATGACGAACCCGAAGAAGAACAAGACTCCCGCTGCGCAGGGGGCGCCGAAGGGCGAGGCCGCGACCGAGGCCTCGAACGACGACCTGATTCAACAGGCGCGCGCCGAGGCCTTCAGCGACCTGACGCCCCAGCGGGCCTTCGAGCACTTCAAGCCCGTCGCGACGCGCCAGCCGGTCGAGGGGCTCACGGCGTTCAACGGCCGTCCGCTGGTGATGTTCGCCAACGTGAAGGCGGCGCTCGAGCTCCTCGTGCCCGTGCTCCCGAAGGTGCTCGAGGCGATGCGCAACCCGCGGCTCCGCGAGATCTTCGAACTCCCGGCGCTGGCGATGGCCCTCGAGTACGCCAACTCGCGCGTCCCCGGCGTGAAGCTCTCGCAGGGCGAGATCGACGCGCTCCTCGCCGAGGCGGGGCCCCTGCGCGCCGTGCTGCTCGACTACCTCACGGTGGTGTCGCACCCGCTCGTCAACCTGGTGCCGCCCGAGCGCGTTCAACGCATTCGCTCGGGCCACGGCAAGCTCGACTCGGCGCAAGACTGCGTGGCCATTCCGGGCATGTTCTACGAGTTCTCGTCGGCGCTCGCGGGCAAGCACCCCTTCACCGCGGCCCAGATCGAGCGCATCGAAGAGCTCGGCACGATGCTCATTCAACAGATTCGCCCCGGCGGCGTGGCGAAAGAAGCCGCGACGCGCTCGCCCGAGGCCCTCGTGCGAGACCAGCTCGCGGCCGTGGTCGTCGAGCGCTTCGACCACCTCCTCGTGCTGGCGACCGTGGGGCTCGGCAAGGCGAAGGCCGACGCGACGCTCCCCGCGCTCCGCTCCGCGGTGTATGCCGCCGTGAGCGCGCCGGTGACCGACCCGACGCCCGCCTGAGCGCTGCGCCGTAGCGGCGCGCGGCGGTGTGCGGCGGAGCGTCGACGCGCGCTGGGTGCCGGTCGCAGCGCCGGGGCGCCCTCGCGGTCGCCCGCTGTGATCGGCCGTGCGCGCGAACCCCTCTGCGCCGCGCGCTGGCTCTCACCCCGAGCACTCCTCCAACGCCCTCGTTCACCTACGGAGCCTACGATGTCAGCGCAGTCGCACTGGGACGACGTCTACGGCCGCAAGGCCCCCGACGCGGTGAGCTGGTTTCGCCCGCACCTCGACCGCTCGCTCGCGTTCATCGAGGGCGCCGGGCTCGCGCGCGACGCGGCCATCGTCGACGTGGGCGGCGGCGCCTCCACGCTGGTCGACGACCTCCTCGACCGCGGATACACCAACGTGACGGTGCTCGACCTCTCGGCGAGCGCCATCGCCGCGGCGCAGCAGCGACTCGGGGCGCGCGCGGCGGCCGTGCGCTGGGTGGTGGGCGACATCACGCAGGCCACGATGGCCCCCGCGAGCGTCGCCTTCTGGCACGACCGCGCGGTGTTTCACTTTCTGCGCGACGACGACGCGCGGCGGCGCTACGTCGACCTCGCGCGGCGCGCGCTCGAGCCCGGCGGTCACATCGTGGTGGCCACCTTCGGGCCGCAGGGCCCCGAGCGGTGCAGCGGCCTCGAGGTGATGCGCTACGACGCCGAGGGCATTCACGACGAGTTCGGCGCGGCCTTCACCAAGATCGCGAGCGACGAGGAGCGCCACGCCACGCCCTGGGGCGCGGAGCAACGGTTCGTGTACTGCTACTGCCGCGTCGGCGCGTAACCCGCGAGAGCGCACCGCGCGTCAGCGCTTGAACGCCACGGCCCCGAAGGGCCCCGGCGCGCGGTCGCTACGGGCAGGTGCGCAGCGGCGCGCCGTTGACCACCACGTTGACGCCCGTAACGCTGCGGCTCGAGCAGCAGTCGTCGAGGTGGGTGATCACGATGCGGTTGCGCCCGGGCACCACGTAGCGCGCGAGGTTGGTCGACACGGCCGTGCCGCCCAGAAGAATGTACGAGCCCGCGTCGACGATGCCCGCGGGGTACGCGCTGTTGAACACCGTGACGCGCGCGCCGTCGTCGACGCTCGCCATGGTGACCGAGAGCGTCGACACGACGTAGCCCGCGCTCACGTCGAAGAAGGTCTGAAAATACGTGAACTCGCCGCCGTCGAGGCACGAGCACGCGCGGCCGCAGAGGGCCGACGTCTCGGAGAAATCGATGGTGGCCGACGCGACCGCGCGCCACCCGCCGTCGCCCTCGGTGGGAATGCTCGCGTAGGCGTACTCGCCGGGGTCGCCGTGCTGCGTGAAGGTGCGCCCGAAGCACACCGGGCCCATGAGCCGGTGCATCTGCCAGGGCGAGCTCCCCACCATGCCCGCGATGCAGGGGGTGCAGCCCTCGTCGACCATGCCGTCGCAGTCGTCGTCGGCGCCGTTGCCGCACACCTCGGAGGCGGGCCTGCGGGTCACCACGTCGGCGGGGCACGCGGCGCTGAGGCCCGAGCAAACCTCGGCGGGGTCGCACGCCGCGATGGAGCTCGACGGTCGGCACACGCCCCCCGCGGGGGCGAGCGCGTCGGCGGGGCAGTCGACGCCCGCGCCGTCGCAGGCCTCGGCCACGTCGCAGGCTCCCATCGCCGGGCGGCACACCGAGCCCGCGGGAAAGCGCTCGTCGGCGGGGCACTGCGCCGAGGCGCCGGTGCACGACTCGGCGCGGTCGCAGGCCCCCGCGTTGACGCGGCAGCGCGTGCCCATGGGGGTCAGCGCATCGACGGGGCACACCGAGCCCGCGCAGGTCTCGGCGAGGTCGCAGACGCCCGCCGCGGGGCGGCACACGGTGCCCGGCGGCCGCGGGCTCCACGCGCGCGAGGCGCCTACGTTGAGGGCCGCCACGCACACCTGACAGGCGTTGGCGGGGTTGCCCTCACCATCGGCCACGCACGCGCCGTCGACCTGGCAGAAGCCCTCGTCGATGAGCCCGTCGCAGTCGTTGTCGACGTCGTCGCAGCGCTCCGTCGCGGGGGCGACGGCGCCCACGCAGGGGCCCCACGCGCCGAACTCGCCCGTGCCCTCGCAGCGGGTCATGCCGAAGGCGCACGCGCCCTGGCCCGCCGCGCCCGACGGGCCCGTGTAGCAGCGCTGCGTGGCGCCGGGCACGCACACGCACCCCTCGTCGGCGGCGCCGTTGCAGTCGTCGTCGAGGCCGTTGCCGCAGGTCTCGCGCGCGGCGCAGGGGCTCGCACCGTCGGCTGCTGCACCGTCGCGCGGCGCACCGTCGGGCGCGGCGCCGTCGGGGGAGGCGCCGTCGGAGGCGGCGGCGTCGAGGGCTGCGCCGTCGGGGGCCGTCTCATCGGGTGACGGGCCATCCGTGGAGGCGCCGTCGGGGGAGGCGCCGTCGAGGGGGCGCGGCGCGTCGGCGGCGCCCGCCTCGGCGGGGTCGTACACGACGGCCTGATCGGCCTCGACGCACGCGGCCAACGAAGCGAAGCACAGTGCGAAGAGCGCGCGGGTGCGAAGGGACATCGCGCCGATTGCAACGCGCTCGCGCAGACCGCGTCAATCGTGCGCGCTGCAGCGGGCGGCGATTCTCGGGCCCACTCCTTGGGCGTCGCCCTCGATGGCGATCCACCCCGCACTGTCCGGTCTCCGGTCACCGTGCGGCGCTCGACAGAATTCCAGACCAAAGCCCTCAAGCTCGACTGTAATGTGGTCGATGGAGGTTGGTGATGGCTCCTCGGATCATTCTCATCGACGCGTCGATCGCGACCCGCCAGGTGCTGGCCCGTCGCCTCCGCGCGCAGGGCTATGAGGTCGACGAGGCCGACGACCCGGCCCTCGGCGCCGACATGGCGCTCTGCGAGCCCCCGGCGGCCCTCATCGCCGACCTGTGGATGTCGGGCATCTCGGGCGTGCAGCTCTGCCGCCTCTTGCGCTCCGAGCCCGCCACGGCCGACGTGGCGATCGTGCTGTGCGGCGACACCGACGAGCCGCGCAACCGCTTCTGGGCCGACCGCGCGGGCGCCAACGCGTACATCCCCAAGCGCCGCACGGGCGAGCTGGTGCGCGCCCTCTCGCGCGCCGTGGCCGACGCGCAGAGCGCGGGCGACGGCGGCTTCTTTCTGCAGTTGAGCGGCGGCACGGGCGACATTCGCGACCGCATCGCGCGGCAGCTCGACGCGGCCCTCTTCGACTCGGTGATCGCCTCGGAGGTGCGCGCCCTCGCCACCTGCGACGCCTTCGATCAGCTCTTCGACCTGCTGGTGCAGTTTCTCACGCAGGTGACGCGCTACCGGTGGATCGCGGTGAGCACCCGCGGCCCCGAGCGCCGCGCGCTGCACCACCACCCGCACGCCGCGGAGAGCATCGAGGCCGAGGTGAACGCCGCGCTCGGCGAGGCCCCCAGGGCGGCCCCGCTGCGCATCGAGGACGAAGACGCCGCCGACCTCCCGGTGACCGCCGCGCCCATTACGCGCGAGATCAACTTCGGCGGCAAGGTCATCGGCAAGATCGCGCTGAGCCCCTGCGCGCAGGCCGACGTCGACGCGGCCGCGTCGCTGCTCACCCTGGTGGCGCGCGAGCTCGGGGGGTCCATTCGCATGGCGTCGCTCGTCGAGGAGTCGCAGCGCCTCGCGTCGACCGACGCCCTCACGGGGCTCATGAACCGCCGCTCGTACGCGGACACCATGGCGCGCGAGATCGCGCGCTCGAAGCGCTACGGGCACCCCGTGTCGATCGCCCTGCTCGACGTCGACCGCTTCAAGACGATCAACGACGAGCGCGGCCACGCGGGCGGCGACCTCGTGCTCGCGGGCCTCGGCGCCCTCCTCGGCGACGGGTCTCAACGGCTGAGCGACCTCGCGGCGCGCTGGGGCGGCGAGGAGTTCGTGGTGACGTACCTCAGCGCCGACCGGGAGGGCGCCCTCGTGGCGGCCGAGCGGCTGCGGGCGCGCATCGAGGCGATGGAGGTGCGCGACGAGCGCGGGGCGCGCATCCCGGTGACGGCGTCGATCGGGGTGGCCACGCTGCGGCCCGACGACACGCTCGCGAGCCTGGTGGGGCGGGCCGACCAGGCGATGTACGAGGCCAAGGCCGGGGGCCGCAACCGCGTGGTCGCCGCGTAGCGAGAGACACACAGCGAAACTCGAAGGGGGCAGAGAGACCAATGCGACACGAAGATTGGAACCAGCTGAACGCGATCGTGATCGAGTCGGTGACGTCGCTGCTGGCGTCGTCGGGGGTAGAAACGGTGTACGCGGGCTGCGCCGAAGACCGCGTGCGGGGTTGGGCCGACACGATCTCGATCATCGGCTTCGGGGGCGACAAGCTCCGCGGCTCGCTGGTGCTGAGCGCGCCCGAAGGCCTCCTCGTGCGAACGCACCCGGCCCGAGGCACGACCGAAGAGGACCTCGCCGATTGGCTCTCGGAGCTCGCCAACCTGTTGCTCGGGCACATCAAGGCGCGCCTCGCGGGGCTCGGGGTGTCCTTCGTGATGAGCACCCCCATCACGCTGTCGGCCACGACGCTGCGCTTCCGACGCTTCAAGGGCCTCCCCGTGATGCACGCGTTCGAGAGCGACGAGGGCACCGTGGTGGTGATGTTCGAAGCCATCGGCGACGACAGCGCGCAGCTGGCGGCCCCGGCGGAGGAGCCCGTGGCGCTCGACGCGGGCGAGGTGATGCTGTTCTGAGTGCGCCGTCGACCGCGGCGATGACACGCGATGATGAGACGCGATGATGAGACGCGATACGGTGGAGGGCAGACGATGACGAGCAAGAAGATCGTGGTGGTAGACGACTCGCGGACGGCGCGGCAGCAGGTCATCATGGCGCTGGCCGACGCGGGCTACGACGTGATCGAGGGGGTCGACGGGCGCGACGGCCTCGCGAAGATCGTGAGCAACCCCGACGCCGCGCTGATCATCTGCGACGTGAACATGCCGATCATGAACGGGCTCGAGATGCTCAACGCGCTCAAGAGCGATCACCCGGCCATTCAGGTGCCGATCATCATGGTGACGACGGAGGCGCAGCTCGAGCTGGTGCAGCAGGCGAAGGCCGCCGGCGCGCGCGGGTGGATCGTGAAGCCCTTCAAGCCCCACATGCTCGTGGCGGCGGTGCGCAAGCTCGTCGGCGACACCTGAGCGGGGCTCAGCGCCGCGTGAGCTCGATGGTGCCGGGCTCGCGCGCGCCCGTCGCGGTCACGTCGCGGTAGCGCAGGCGCGCGCCCTCGACGCAGTAGTCCCAGCGGCGCATGAGGGTGGCCGACACGATCTGGTTGCCCGCGCTCACGTAGCCGTCGCCGTCGCGCAGGGCGCCGCCCTGGCGCGCGGCGCAGCGGCAGTTGCCCCCATCGGTGACGCACGCCGAGTCGGGGACGGCGCCCCGCAGCGCGCTCTGGATGCCGTCGCAGCCGCCCACGAAGCTCGCGCACAGCGCGGGGATGAACAGCTCGACCTCGACCTCCCACTGCGCCGCGCGGTCGGCGATGAGGGGCCCGAAGCTGACCCTCCCCCGCGCGCGCCCCGTGGAGCGCGTCACGCGCGCGCCGGGGCACATCATGAGCTGCGCGGGGACGGGCACCTCGATGCATCCGCCCGATACGTCCCACGTGCCGGGGAGCGCGCCGCCGCAGGCCGCGAGGGGCGGACACGACGTGGTGGTGCGCACGTCGAGGGGCGCCCACGGGGGCACGCCCAGCGCGCCGCCGTCGATGGGCAGCGCGCCGATGTCGCTCGGCGGGAGCACCGGGCTGCCCGCGTCGGTGACAGCGGTACCATCGGTCGCTGCGACGTCGGTCACAGCCGTACCATCGGTCGCTGTGACGTCGGTCACGGTGGTGACGTCGGTCACGGTGGTGCCATCGGTCGCGGTGGTGATGTCGGTCGCGGCGTCGACGGAGGCGTCGGGGGCGGTGCCGCTGGTGGTGGTGTTGCCGCACGCGGCGGCGCCGAGCAGAACGAGCGTGAGCCAACGGGAGTGGTTCATGGGGCGCGATCGTACGACGGTCGCGGGGCGATCCCCGCATCGTGCGAGACGATCCGCGGGCGCTTCCTTTACGATGCGGCGCCATGAAGCGAAGGCTGCGCGGGTTGCTGGTGGGAGTGTTGTGGGTGGGCGCGTGCTCGTCGCCGGAGCCGTCGCCGCCGCCGCGTGACGCGAGCAACGACCTCGCCGACGCCACCGCGCCCGACGACGTGCGCGCCGTGAGCGACGTGCGCGCCGTGAGCGACGTGCCGATGCGCGCGCTGCCCGAGATCGTCGGGCTCCCCGCGCTGCCCGACACCAACCCCGACCCCCGCGTGGTCGAGGTGAACCTCACCGCGGGCCGCGCCACGGCGCGCTGGCGCGACGGCGTCGACACCGAGGCCCTCGGGTACAACGGCAGCACGCCGGGCCCGATGATCCACGCGCGCGTCGGCGACCGCGTGATCGTGCACTTCGTCAACGACCTCGACGACGACACCACCGTGCACTGGCACGGGCTGCGTATCTCCGACACGATGGACGGCTCGCCCGCCATTCAAGAGCCCGTGCGCCCGGGCGGTGAGTTCACCTACGACTTCGTCGTGCCCGACGCGTCGACGTTCTGGTACCACTCGCACGTCGGCACCGAGGCGCAGATCGAGCGCGGCTTGTACGGCGCCCTCGTGGTGCACGAGGCGTCGCCGCCCACCGTCGATCGCGAGCGCATCTTCGTGCTCGACGACGTGAAGCTCTCTTCGAACGGGCAGATCGCGCCGGCCCTCACGAGCGGCCCCGACGTGGGCCGCGGCCGCTACGGCAACGTGCTGCTCACCAACGGGCAGACCACGCCCGTCACGGCCACCGCGGCGCGCAACACCGTCGAGCGCTGGAGGCTCGTGAGCGCCGCCAACGCGCGGCCCCTGCGACTGCGCGTCGACGGCGCCGTGTGGCAGGTGGTGGGCACCGACGGCGGGCTGCTGCCCGAGCCCTACAGCGCCGACGAGATCACCATCGCGCCCGGGCAACGCTACGACCTCGAGGTGCGCATGGAAGACCCCGCGGCGAGCGCCGC
>CAISKJ010000156.1 GCA_903885885.1 uncultured delta proteobacterium | reverse complement strand
TGGGCGAAGGCCAACATCCCCTTCCGCCTCAACGAAGGGCTCGATATTCAGGGCGGCGCGCGCCTCTCGTACGACGTTCAGATCGGGCAGGCGATCGCCGAGCGCCGCAACCGTCAGATCGAAGACGTACGCGAGCAGCTCGCCCGCGATTTTCGCATCCACCGCGGGCAGGATCGCCTCACGCCCGATGAGGTCACCCAGCTCGCGCAGAAGGTGACCCTGGCGGCGCTGCCCAACAACCGGCAGTTTACGGCGCGCTTCCGCGACGCCGCTGACACCTCGAAGATCACCAGCGAGTTCCTCAGCCGCCGCGGCCTCGTGCGCGTGAGCTCGTCGGGCAGCACGGTGACCCTCAGCCTCCGCCAGGAGGAGGTCACCCAGCTCGAGGACACGGCCGTCCGTCAGGCCGTCGAGACCATCTCGAACCGCGTCGACGAGCTCGCGATCAAAGAGACGTCGATCACGGCGCGCGGTGAGACCATCGTCGTCGAGGTGCCCGGCCAGAACGAAGCCGAGTTCAACCGCATCCGAGACATCATCCGCCGCACGGCGCGCCTCGAGTTCAAGATCCTCGACGACGAGAGCACCGTGCTCCAAGACGTGACGCAGGGCCGCGTGCCCACGGGCGTCACGCCGCCCACCGAGGGCGCGACGCCCCCCGCGCTCCCCGCGGGCATCACGCTCACGACCGAGGCCACCACCGCGGGCCGCGGCCGCAACGTGATGTCGTCGTACCTCACCGTGTCGGGCGCCGACGCGCGGCAGAAGCTCCAGGCGTACCTCGACCTGCTCCGCCCGTTCATCCCCGAGGGGCGTCAGCTGCTCATGGGCAAGGCCGACCGCGGCTCCAACGCCGCCCCGGGTACGCCCGAGTCGTGGCGCACGTACACCGTCTTCTCGGTGGCCCAGGTCGACGGCTCGATGATCTCCGACGCGCAGGTGTCGATGGATCCGCAGGACAACCACCCGTACGTGCAGCTCCAGTTCAACCGCCGCGGCGCTGAGGTCTTCGACCGCGTCACGAACGAGAACGTGAAGAAGCGCTTCGCCATCGTGCTCGACGAGCGCGTCAACTCGGCGCCCGTGATTCGCCAGCGCATCTCGGGCGGCAACGCGTCGATCACCCTCGGCTCCGACGACCCCCGCGCCCTCCTGCGCGAGGCCAACGAGCTCATGGTGGTGCTGCGCGCCGGCGCGCTCCCGGCGCCCCTCTCCGAGGGCACGCAGGACTACATCGGCCCGACGCTCGGCTCGGACACCATCCGCAACGCGCAGCGCGCCATGGCGGTGGGCATCGGCCTCGTGCTCCTGTTCATGGCGGCCTACTACGGCTCGGCGGGCTGGATCGCCAACACCGCCGTGCTCATGAACCTCCTGTTGCAGCTCTCGGCGCTCGCACTCTTCGGCGCCACGATCACGCTGCCGGGCCTCGCGGGCCTCGCGCTCACCGTCGGCATGAGCGTCGACAACAACGTGCTCATCAACGAGCGCATCCGCGAAGAGCTCCACGCGGGCAAGTCGATCCGGGCCGCCGTCGACGCGGGCTACAACCACGCCTTCACGGCCATCTTCGACGGCCACATCACCACCTTCATCTCGGGCGTGGTGCTCTTGCAGTACGGCACCGGGCCCGTGAAGGGCTTCGCCGTCACCCTGCTCATCGGCATCATCGCCAACCTGTTCACGGGCGTGTTCGCGACGCGCGTGGTCTTCGACTGGCTCGTCCGAGGTCTCAAGGTGAAGACCCTCCTCGGCGTGAGCACGCAGAAGGCGTAGAGGCTGAAATGGAAATCAAGACCACAAGCGACTACGACTTCATGAGCATCCGGCGATACTGGATCGCCTTCTCGCTCATCGCAGCGTTCGTCTCCGCCGTGCTCATCTGGAAGCCCGGGCCCCGCTACGGCATCGACTTCCTCGGCGGCACCGAGCTCACCGTGCAGTTCAACGGCCCCGTCTCGACCGACGACATTCGCACGGCCCTCGAGCGCATGGGCAACGAGCGCCCCGAGGTGGTGCCCACGCAGAGCGCGGCGCGCCCGAACGAGTACATCATCCGCGTCGAGAAGACCTCGTCGCTCTCGAACGCCGAGCGCGACAGCATCCGCCGCGAGGTCGACCGTCGTCTTCGCGAGACGCCCGATCGCGGCTCCCTCGGCGACTACCGCCTCTCGCCCGGCGGCGACCACCTCGTGGTGCAGATCAACGGCGGCAACATGACCGCCGCCGATGTCGCGACGCTCCTCCGCGACTCGGGCGCCAACGTGCGCGGCGAGGCGGCCATTCAGATGGGCGCGCGCGACGACCACCGCT
>CAISKJ010000155.1 GCA_903885885.1 uncultured delta proteobacterium | reverse complement strand
TCGCACGTTGTTCTCGCTGGGCTTCGAACTCGACGAGCGGCTCGACGAGCGGCTCCGCGACCTCAAGCGTCGCGAGGCCGTGGACGACGCGCTCCCGTGGCCCGTCTCGCGTGACGCCTTCTCTCTGCCAGACCTTCGCGCGGCCTTTCGCCACGGGCCGGGCGGCGCGCCCGAGTACACCGTCGTCGCTGGCGGACGCCAACTCAAGGGCACGGCCCCCGACTCGCCCGCGCTGCTCGTCAAGCACCTCGCGGCCGTGCTCTTCGCCACCGATCCGATGCCCGAGAAGTACCCGCTCGCGTTCTACCGGACGAAGGCATGAGCGCGCACGTCGATCCCTCGCGCGCGGCCCCGACGTCCGAAACGCCCTCGCGGGTCGGGCACGATCGGGTGCTTCAGGCCGAGGAGACGCGCGTCCACACACGCATCCAACGCCTCGCGCTCGGCCTCGAGGAGTCTCGGGCCTACTGGGCCAACGTCGATCCCGAAGTGCCCTCTGCGGAGCGCTCGCTCGCGGCCTTCACCGGCCGCTGGTTCGGCGCCAAGAGCCTCGATCGCATCCGGGTGCTCGTCCCCTACCTCGCGGCCCGCTACGACGCGTTTCCCAACGCGCTCGCGGTGCTGCGGCGGTGGCGCGCCATGGCGCCCGACACGCGCCGCGTACTCTGCCATTGGCACCTTCAGCTCAGCGACCCGATGTACCGACGCTTCACGGGCGAGTTTCTCCCCGCGCGTCGCGAGGCGCTCAACGCATCGCTCGACCGCGACGTCGTGTTGCGCTGGGTGCGCACCACCTTCCCCGATCGCTGGGGAGAGAGCACCCTCGCGCAGTTCGCGGGCAAGCTCCTCTCGGCGGGCGCCGAGGCCGAGCTGGTGTCGCCCGCGCCCGACCCGCGCAAGCTCCCGCTGCCGCGCGTGACCGACGAGGCCCTCGCGTACCTGCTCTACCTCCTGCGCGAGATTCGCTTCGAGGGGAGCCTCACCGACAACCCCTACCTGCACTCCGTGGGGCTCACGGGCACCTTCCTCGATCACCGACTCCGAAACGTAGGGGCCGTTCAACTGCGGCGCGTCGGCAACGTCAGTGACTTCACGTGGGCGCACGCCGACCTCGCGCGCTGGGCGGAGACCCTCTCATGAACGACGGACCGCTCTACGGGGCGCCGCCTTCCGGTGACGTTCACGATGCCTTCGTGGCCTTGCGGCGCGACCTGCTCGCCGAGGGAGGGCCTCGCATCTCGACGATGCGCAACCATCGCTTCGCCATCGTGGTGTACCCGCCGGAGCGCGAGTTCGAACTGCGTCGCGCGGTCGCCACGCTCTGCGAAGAGCTTGGCCAGAAGCGCTGGAACACGCTCGACCTCTCGCTCCAACGGCTCGTGCTCGAACGCATCAGGGCGATGCCCGAAGAGCAGCGCGAGTTCGTGCGGCAGTGCGAGGTCGATTTTCATGAAGAGGACCGCGATCCGGAGCGCGCGCTCGAGTACCTGAAAGAGCAGCTCATGCCCCTGTTCGAAGGGGTTCACGGTGTGGCGGGTGACATCGCGGCGGCCCTCGACGCGTTCGTGAAGGCGCACCCTCACGAGCAGGATCGCTCCGTGGTGTTTCTCTCGCACGTCGCGTCGCTGTACCCCTTTCTGCGGGCCTCCACGCTCCTCAAGCACATCGCCGGTCGCACGCACCACCTCCCGGTCGTGCTGCTCTACCCCGGCACGCAGCGCGATCGGGCGCTCTCGTTCCTCGGCGAACTCGCAGCCGATCGTGACTATCGTCCGAGGATCTACCCGTAGTGCAACCCACCATGAAGATTCGCGACCTCTTCGCGCAAGACGTCACCCGCAACATCCCGCCCGTCGTCTACTTTCACGAGCAGACTCCGGAGCGCCTGGCGGCCGAGGTGTCGGAGTACATCATCACCGGCGGCTTTCCGCCCGACGACGCGCGCCGACGTCGTGTCCCTGAGGGCATCCACGAGGCCTATGTGAAGCTCCTCTCGAGGATGCGCGAGGCCCTCGATCGACCCGGCGGCGCAGAGCTGCCAGCGGTGTGGGTGTCGGGCTCGTACGGCTCGGGCAAGTCGAGCTTCGCGAAGCTCCTGGGCCTCGCGCTCGACGGTGTGGAGCTACCCGACGGAACCACGTTGGCGACGGCCCTCGTGCGACGTGACGACTCGCCCCTCGCGGGCGACTTTTCGACGGCCTGGGAGGCCCTCACCGAGCGCATCAAGGTGCGCCGCGCGGTGGTCTTCGACATCGGCAGCGTCGCCCGTGACAACGAGGCGATTCATCTCGCCGCGCTGAGGCAGGCGCAAGCCCGCCTCGGCTACTGCCCCATCAGCGACCGCGTCGCGGCCCACGAGCTCATCCTCGAGACCGACGGTCACTGGCCGGCGTTTCTCGAGTCTGCCCAGAAGACCCTCGGTCGCCCCTGGTCTGTCGCGTCGCGCGACGCCGGTGCCGTGCAGAACTTTGCGCGGGCGATGCACGGCTTCGACCCCGCGCTCTACCCGCAGCCAACGAGCTGGGTTCGCACCTATGGGGGCACCACTTCGAACGCGGGTACCTCGGTGTCGGAGGTGGTCGAGGCCCTCGCGCGGATGCTGCGACACCGCGCGCCCGATGCGACGCTCTTCTTCGTGATCGACGAGGTGAGCCAGTACATCCATCAAGACGATGGGAGAATGCTGGCGCTCCAGGGCTTTATCTCCGAGCTCGGGCAGCGGCTGCACGGGCGCGTGTGGGTCGTCGCGACGGGGCAGCAGAAGCTCGAGGAGCAGGCGGATGGCAACGTTCTCAGCAAGCTGAAAGACCGTTTTCCCGCCGCGCTGCGTGTCCACCTCACGAACAGCAACATTCGCGACGTTGTTCACAAGCGCCTGCTCCACAAGCGCGCCGATCGCATCGAGCTGCTCCGCAGCGCCTTTCATGCGCACCGCGCCGACCTCACCGTGAACGCGCTCGATGGCGCCGAACTCTCGGAGCTCGAGTTCATGGAGGCCTACCCCATGCTGCCCTGGCATGTGGATGTGCTCCTCCAGGTGACGTCGTCGCTGCGCCTTCGATCGAGCCGCGCGCAGACCGACGACCAGACGCTGCGCGGGCTCATTCAGCTTCTCGGAGAGCTCTTTCGCGAGCGCGGCCTCGCCGATCGTGAGGTCGGCGACCTCATTACCTTCGACGAGATCTACGAGGTGCAGCGCTCTGCGCTCGACGAAGATCTGCAAGACAGCCTCTCGAAGATTCACCGTCACGAGATCGTGACCCGCAACCCCCTGGTGTGGCGCGTGGCGCGCGCCATCGCACTGCTCCAGCAGGTGCAGGATCAGACGCCCACCAGCGACGCCTTCATCGCGCGGAGCCTGTACGGGCGGCTTGGGCAGGGATCCAACCTGCCGGCGGTGCGCGAGGCGCTCGACCTGTTGCGAGGCGCCGACTTCGTCTCGTACTCCGAGAAGGAGGGCTACGCGATTCAGAGCGTCGCGGGCCAGGAGTGGCAGCGGGATCGCGACGAGTACGGCCCCGACACCGCCACCCTCGCGGGCCTCGTGCGCGACCAGATCAAGACCCTTCTCGCGCTGCCCGACCGGCCGAAGCACAAGGGGCGCCCGCTCGCGTGGAGCGCGTGGTTCAGCGACGAGCAGACCCTCAAGGACGAGCACATCGTCGCGCCGCGCGGTCAAGACGCCGAGGCGCCCCTCGACCTGCGCTTTCTCTGGGCGAAGGAGCTTCGGAGCAACGAACGCTGGACCTCCGAGTCGGCGCGCGGCGAGGCGCAAGACCGCGTCGTGTGGGTGGCCGGCGATGTGGGGCGCGTCGAGACCCTCGCCCGCGACTACGCGCGTTCGCAGCGGATGGTGGAGCGTCATGCCTCGCGCCGCTCGTCGCTGCAGCGCGATCGGCAGGCGCTGCTGCTCACCGAAGAGACGCGACGCGAGGAGCTCGAGAAGAAGCTCAAGGAGTCGATCACGACGGCCTTCCTCGACGGGGCCCTGTGGTTTCGCGGCAGGCTCATTCGCCCGCGCGACAAGGGCGCGTCGTTCGCCACCATCGCGCTCACCGTCGTCGAAGAGACGCTGCCCGCGCTCTACCCCAGCTTCACCGACATCGCGGTGCTCCCGAAGGAGCTCGAGCAGCTTCTTCAGAAAGACCTCGCGGGGCCGTCGGCGAAGTTCCTCAACACGGGGCTTCGCATCCTCTCGCTCGACGCGGGGCGCTACGTGCCCGAGTGCAGCGGGCCGGTGCCGACGGCCGTGCTGCAACACCTCGAAGGGCACGGGGGCATTCAGGGCGGCGACCTGCTCGGGCACTTTGCGAAGCCGCCCTACGGGTGGCCCGCCGACGTGGTGCGCGCCTGCCTCGCGGGCCTTCTGCGCGCGGGCAAGCTCCGCGTGCAGACCACCGCGGGCACGCGCACGACCTCGGTGCTCGACGTCGGCGTTCAAGACCTGTTTTCGAAGGACCGCGACTTTCGTCTCGCGTCGTTCTTCGCGCACAAGGGGCCCATCGTTGCGCGTGACCGCGTCACGATCTGCCGCTTCTTCGAAGAGCGCCTCAACGTGTCGCTCAACCGCGAGGACGATGCCATCGCCGATGCGGTCTGGAAGCACTTTCCCGCGAAGTTTGCGCTGCTTCGCGAGGTCGAGCAGCGGCTCGATCGCCTCGGCGTGACGCCTGACGCGACGCTGACGGCCCTCGGTCGCGCTCTCGACGGCTGCAAGGTGCGCCAGGTCGAGCAGTGCGTGATCGCCGTGAAGGACTCGCTCAACGCGCTCCGCGACGGGCTCGACGCGCTCGCCGTGATTCAGGGTGCCCTCAGCGACACCGCGGTTACGCAGGTGCTCGAAGCACGCGCGGTCGTGGCGGGCGAGCTCGCGCTGCTCGAGCGCGCGAAGCAGCACGAGGGCGTCGCGGTCGAGGCGGCGCGGCTCCGCGAGCAGCTCGCGCGGCCGACGCCGTGGTCGGGCATCGGCGATGTTCGATCCGCGATCGACACGATTCGCGCGCGGTATCAGGCGGTTCGCAAGGCGCTGCTCGACGAGCTCAACGCGACCGTCGAAGTGACACGCAAGGCCGTGCAGGGCCGAGCGAGCTTCGCCACGCTGACGGCGGATCAACGCCACGCCGCGTTGCGGCCGTTTCAGTCGGTGCTCACCGACACCAGCGACACGGCGTTGAGCCCGGCCCTCGACGAGCTGCGCGAGCGCTTTCCCGAGCGACTGCGCCAGGCCGAAGAGGCCGCGCTCCGCACGATCGACGACGCGCTCAGCACGGAGGGGCAGGTGCAGATCACCGTGTTCGACACGCACCTCCGCGGGCGCGAGATCGGCACCGAAGAGGAGCTCGATGGTGTGCTCCGCGAGCTCCGCGAGCGCGTGCTGGCCCAACTGAACGCGGGCCTCCGCGTGCGAATCCGCTGACCGGGCACGACAAGAACGATGCTCACCCCCGACTCGAAGAAGAAGCTCGCCGAGACCGTTCGCACCCTCCGCGCGCGGCTCATCACCGAGCTGCGCGACGAGGCCGCCGCCCGCTACCGTCTCTCGGTGCCGGCCGACGTGGCGCGCCTGCCCGAGGCCGCGCGCATTCGTCGCCAGCGCCTCGAGCTCTGGCTCGATGAGCGGGTGCGCGCGCTCGGCGTGAAGCCCGAGAAGCTCGACAAGCCCGAGGCGTGGAGCGACAACGACGACCTTCTTCGTCCGAAGACCGCGTGGCGCAAGGCGCGGCTGCGCTTTCTCGACGAGGCTGCGTCGCTCGCGGCGGCCACCTTTCTCAACCGGCTCATCGTGCTGCGCTGCATGGAGGCCGCGAAGCTCGTCGATCCGCCCGTGCTTGCCGGCGGGCTCAGCAGCAAGGCCGTCAAGGAGCTACGCGACTTCGCGCCCACCCTCTTCGCCGACGAGAACGCGGGCTATGCGTGGCTCCTCGCGCAGGTGTTCGAAGAGCTCGCACTCGACCTCCCGGGGCTCTTCGGCGATGTGGGGCTCGTGGGGCTCTTCGAAGCCTCGGCGGGCACGCTGCGCGCGACCGTCGATGCCCTCGATCACAAAGACCTCGCCGACGCCTGGGACGACGACACCACCCTCGGGTGGACCTACCAGTACTGGAACGATCCGCAGCGCGAGGCGCTCGACGAGAAGATCAACGACGGCGGCAAGATCGAGGGCCACGAGATCGCCGCCAAGACGCAGATGTTCACCGAGCGCTACATGGTCGAGTGGCTGCTCCAGAACTCGCTCGGGCTCCAGTGGCTCGCGCTGTGTCGCAAGAACGGGTGGACGGCCGAGGTCGAGGAGCGCGTCGCCACGGGCGCGCGGGAGGGCGAAGGTGCCACCGAAGAGAGCGTGCTCGAGCGCCTCGAGGCCCGTCGCATCGTGTGGCGCGCGAAGCGTGACGCCGGTGAGGTCGCCCTCGACGCGCTGATGCCCTACACCGCCGACAGCCTCGAAGAGCGCTGGCGCTACTACGTTCCGCAAGAGGTGCCCGAGAGCCTCGTGGCGGCGGTTCCGGCGAGCGTGCGCGCGCTCAAGGTGCTCGACCCCGCGTGCGGCTCGGGGCACTTTCTCGTGATCGCCTTCGGCCTCCTCGCGCACCTCTACGAAGAAGAGGCGCGGCACCGCGGGGTCGCGTGGTCGCGCCCCGAGATCGCGCAGTGGATCCTCGAAGACAACCTCCACGGCATCGACCTCGACCCGCGCGCCGTGCAGATCGCCGCCGCCGCGCTGCACATCGCCGCGCGCCAGTACGCGGGCGCTCCCGTAACGCTGCGGCGCCTCAACCTCGTGGCCACGGCCTTCGACCTCGCGCGCCTCGGCGCAAACGACGCCGCGGTGATCGCCCTCCGCGACAGCCTCGCGAAGGAGGCGGGCATCTCGGCCGAGGCCACCGCGAAGATCATCGCGATGCTCGCCGGGATCGACACCTTCGGCAGCCTCGTGAAGCTCGACAAGGCCCTCGACGAGGCCGTGGCCGAAGCCGAGAAGGTGCGCCGCGCGCAGGTGCAGGGCGACCTCTTCGGCGGGGCCGCGCAGCCCCTCGCGGGCCGCGACGAGTCTCCGCGCGCGCTAGTCGATCGCATCGAGCGCTTTCTCGGCGAGCACACGCAGGCCGACGAGCTCGGTGTGCGGCTCGACGGCGCCCAACTCGCCGCGGGCGTGCGCTTCGCCCGCATGGTGCGCGAGGGGCAATACCACCTCGTGGTCGGCAATCCGCCCTATCAGGGCACCTCGCGCATGGCCGATGCCGCCTATGTCGCGAAGCACTACCCGATGGGGAAGGCTGACCTGTATGGTGCCTTTCTCCAACGCGGGTTGGAACTCGCGTGTGATGGTGGATTGAGTGCGATGCTTACGATGCGCGGCTGGATG
>CAISKJ010000154.1 GCA_903885885.1 uncultured delta proteobacterium | reverse complement strand
GCCGCCGACGCCTCGATGCCCAGCGTCGCCCCCGACGCAGCGCCCGACGCAGCGCCCGACGCAGCGCCCGATGCGCCGCCGAAGGACGCGCCCGCCGCCGGCGATCCGCGCCGCTGCGCCACGCCCGACGCCTGCACGTGGATCGAGGACTACCAGCGCGAGGTGGTGGGCAGGCTCGCGGGCGAGCGCCCCATCGCCGAGGGCGTCACCCTCACGCGGCGCTCGACGGCGGCGCAGCGAGAGACGGCGCGCGCGTACCTGCTCGCCGAGCTCCGCGCGGCCGGCGTCGAGGCCGACTACCACGTGTATGCGACGGGGAGAAACGTGCGCGCCCGCCTGCCCGCGACCGCCGCGGGCGCGGCGCCGTTGATCGTCGTGGGCGCTCACTACGACGGCGTGCCCGCGGGTCCCGCGGCGGCCGACGACGGAACGGGCGTGGCGCTCGTACTGGTGGCGGCGCGCTACCTCGCGGGGCTCCCGCGGCGCGACCACCCGATGGAGTTCGTGCTCTTCGACCAGGAGGAGGTCGGCCTCGTCGGCAGCGCGGCCTACGCGACCACGCTCCGCGCCGAGGGGGTGACCCTCGACAGCGCGCACTGCTTCGACATGCTGAGCTTCGACGGCAACGGCGACCGCGCGGTCGAGCTCTGGTCGCCGACCGCCGGCCTCGAAGACCTCTACCGCACGCACGGCGCGCCGCGCGGGATCCCCGTGCGCGCGGTGCGCTTCGCCTCGAGCGACCACCAGTCGTTTCTCACGCGATCGTTCCCCGCCACGGGCGTTGGCGAGGAGTTTGTCGGCAACGATCACACCCCGCACTACCACCGGGCGACCGACACCTTCGATCGCGTCGATTTCGCCTACCTCGCGCGCACGACGCGCCTCGCGCTCGATGCGCTCGCCGACCGCGTCGTCGACTGACGACGCGCGACCGTCCGTCGCGCGCGCCGGGCGCCCGTTCACCACGCGCGGTGACGGCGAACACCACATGCGGTGAAGGTCACCCGGCGCCCCGTGCGACGACGGGGCCTCGCGTCGCCGTCGATGCGCGGCGACGCCGGTGTTTGCCGCGCCGACGCCGAAAGCCCCGATGTACCATCGCGGGCGCCATGCGAAAGCCCGTCGCGATCTTCCGCGCGCCCGCTTCCTCCACCGCTGCGCGGGCCCTGGGTGCCGCGCTCTTCCTCGCCGCCTGCGCGGGCGACCCCGTGGTGGGAGGCCGCCTCGACGCCACCGTCGACGCGCGGCCCGACGCCGCGCCCGACACCGCGATCGCAGACACGGCCGACGGCCCCGGCGACGCCTCCGATGCGGCGCCGCGCTGCACCACCGACGACAACTGCGCCGACGATCCCGCGGGCCCCGCGTGCGACGCGCGCACGGGCCGCTGCGGCCCCTGCTCCCCCGCGGCGGACCGCTGCGGCGAGGGCCAACGCTGCGACGCCCCGAGCGGCCGCTGCGTGGCCGGATGCCGCGACGACGCGCGCTGCGCCGCCGGGGCCCCCGACGCCGGGGTCGACGCGGGCACGGCCGCGTTGTGGTGCGACCCGGTGAGCCACGCGTGCGTGGCCTGCGTGGTGGACATGCACTGTCCCCCGGGCACGCGCTGCGCGGGGCACGCCTGCGTGCCGGGATGCACCGCCGCGCAGGCCTGCCCCGCGGGCCTCTCGTGCTGCGAGGGGGCGTGCGTCGACGCGCGGGCGAACACCTCCCACTGCGGCGCG
>CAISKJ010000153.1 GCA_903885885.1 uncultured delta proteobacterium | reverse complement strand
CGGTGGCCGCGCGCCCCCCCGAGGCCCCGCGGCACGACCCCGACCACCCGCGCATCGACCCGACGAACCCCTTCCGCTAAGAGCATTCGCACGATGAGACTCGCACGCACCTCGCTCGGTTTCGCCGTCCTCCTCGCGGCCTCGACGGCGCTCGCGCAGCCCCAGCCGACGCCGTCGCCCGCCGCCGTCGCCGAGGCCCGCGAGCGCTTCACCCGCGGCGTCTCGCTCTCGCAAGAGGGCAACCACAACGCCGCCATGGTGGAGTTTCTTCGCGCCTACGAGCTCACGCGCAACCCCGCGGTGCTGTTCAACATCAGCGCGACGCACGAGCTCACGGGGCACTACGTCGAGGCCCTCGACGCGATGCTCGACTACGAGCGCCTCGCGCCCCGCGAGACGGTGGCGCAGCGCCGCGACGAGATCAACGGCGCCCTCGCGCGCCTCCGCGGCCGCGTGGGCACCGTGGTGATTCGCTTCGAGGCCGCGGGCCTCGACGTGCGCGTCGACAACCTGCAGCGCGCGGCCAGCGAGGCCCGCACCGGCCTGCGCGTGCCCGCGGGGCGTCACCGCATCGCGCTGGCGGCGCCGCACTACACCGCGCGCGAAGAGGAGATCGACGTGGCCGGCGGCAGCACCGTGGTGCTCTCCGAGCCCCTCGTGCCCGAGCGCGCGTTCATGGCGGTGGAGTGCAACGTGCCGGGCGCCGAGGTGCTCATCGACGGCAACGCGGTGGCCACGACGCCCACCACCTCGCCGCTGCCGGTGCCCGAGGGATCGCACCACGTGATGGTGCGCAGGCCCGGCTTCACCACCTACGAGACCGACGTGAACACCGTGGGCGCCGGGGCGCGCGTGCGGGCGCAGCTCGCGTGGGCCGACCCGATGCCCCGCGACGTGGCCGCGCGGCTGCTGGTGCAGTCGAGCGAGCCCGACCCGGTGGTGTACCTCGGCGACCGGCGCGTCTCCCTCGACGGCAACGACCTCGTGCCGCCGGGCCGCCATCGGCTGCGCGTCGAGCACCGCGATTTTCTCACCGAGGAGCGCGACGTCGACCTCGCCTCGGGGCGCGAGACGGCCATCCCCGTGGTGCTCCAGCCGACGCCCGCGTTCCGCGAGTCGTACCTCGCCGGGCGCCGCCGCACGATCGTCACGGGCGCCGTGGTGACGGGCCTCGGCGCCGTGATCCTCGGCGCGGGGGCCGCGGGCTTCTTCGTCTTCAACGGCCAGAACGGCACCCTCTCCGACCAGGTGGCTGCGCAAGACCGCTTCATCGCCACGAGCGCCACGCCCACCGACGCGCAGCTCAACACGCTGAGCTGCTCGCCGGTGTCGCGCGTGTCGAATTTCGACGCGCTGGTGACGTGCCGCAACAACGCCAACGACGAGCTGGCCACGGCCAACGCGCTGCGCTGGGTGTCCGTGGGCGTCGCGGGCGCGGGCCTCGTCACGGCCATCGTGGGCGTGGTGGTGATGGCCGGCGCGCCCTCGTCGAGCCGCTTCGACCGCCGCGCCGAAGGGCCGCGCGTGCAGGTGCTCGGCGGCATCGACCGCGTGGGCCTCTCGGTGACGTTCTAGCCGCGCGGGAGCGGGAGCGACGGGGAGCGCCCCCGAGCGGCCGTCGGCACCCGCGGGGAAGCGTCCGGCCGCGGCGGCGGCCTCTCGAACGCTCCCCGTTTCGCTCGGCGCGCAGGCCCGCTGCGATTCACCTTCGAAGGTGAACGGGTTCAGCTTCGAAGGTGAACGCG
>CAISKJ010000152.1 GCA_903885885.1 uncultured delta proteobacterium | reverse complement strand
TGCCCGTCTCGGCCCAGGGCAACTGGATCGTCACGGCGGTGCGCGGCGGCTCGCTCGAGCCCGTGCACCCCGGACGCAACGCCTTCGGCGTCACCAACCCGATCTTCGTTCGCCCGTGAGAGCGCTCTGCCTCGTCGCCGCGCTCCTCGCCGCCTGCGGGCGCGCGCCCGTGAGCGCCCCGCCCCCGACGCTCGCCGCCCTCGCCGCCCTGCGCGACGCCTTCGACCGCAACGAGCTCGCGCGCGCCACCGACCCCGAGGGCCTCGCGCGCGCCGAGCTCCTGCAGCGCCTCGCGGAGCTTCACGCGATTCAAGAAGAGCGCGTGCCGCTGGGCGTCACCGCCGACGGGTGGCAGCGCGCCCTCGACGACATTCACGCGCGCTTCGCGCCCGCGGGCCTCGCGCGCGAGTTCGAACCCGCGCGCGGACTGCTGGGCAACGGCCGCTGCGCGCAGACCGCGCCCGCGAGCGTGCCCGACGCGCTCAACCCCGTCGCGAGCGCGCGCCCCACGTGGCCTCCCTTCGTCGAGCAGACCGTGCGCGCGCCCCTCGCGCAGCGCGCCCGTGGCGCCCGCGCGGGAGAGTTTCGCTGCGAGGGCGGCACCGGCGCGTTCCGCGCCGTGTTTCTCCCTTCTCCCTCGAGCGACGGGCTCGTGGTCGCGCGCATCACCGGGCGCTGAGCGCGCTCGACCTCCGCGGGGTGTGCCGTGCCATCACGGCGCGGCGGCGATGTCGTAACGCCCGCGCCGCGGGTGCGATGCGCGCGCCGCGTCTTCGCGCGATGCCTCCGTGGCGCGAAAGGTGCTCACGCAACGCACCATGAAACCTCGCTTGATGTGGCTCACCGCCGTGCCCGCGGCGGCGTGCATGAGCCTCGCGCTGCACGCGTGCGGCGACAGCACCGGCGGCGCCGGGGCGCCCTCATACCCGTACGACGCGGGCGCATTCGTCGACGCGCCCTCCGCGTCGCAAGACGCCGGCATGACCGTGCCTCCCCCCGAGGTCGAGGAGCGCAGGGCGTTTCAGACCCCGCAGGCGGGCGGGCGCTTCGTGTACGTGGCCAACCCGACGCGCGACACCGTGGCCGTCATCGACTCGAGCACGCTCGCCATTCAGTCGGTGGAGACCGGCGACGGGCCCACGCACCTCGTCACCGTGCCCGGGCAAGACATCGCCCTGGTGATCAACGTCAACTCGCACACGCTCAGCGTGCTGCGTACCACCGCGAGCGGAACGACCTCGCGCAGCGTGCCCATCGTGGCCGGCGCCAACGCGCTCGCCGTCGCGCCCGACGGCCGCCACGCGCTCGCGTACTTCGACTCGACGCTCCCCGGCGCGAGCGCCGCCAACGGCAGCTTTCAAGACCTCTCGGTGATCACCCTCGACCCCGCGATGGACCGCGCGGTGCAGCTCTCGGTGGGCTTTCGCCCGCTCGATGTGCTCTTCACCGCCGACGGCGCGAGCGCCTTCGTCGTCACCGAAGACGGGATCTCCATTCTGCGCTTCGCGGCCATCACCGGGCCCACCATCGTGCCCAACGTGTCGCTCGAAGACACCGCCATCGCGCCCGCGGGCTCCGACGGCGGCGTCGACGCGGGCGACGCGAGCGCCCCCTCCCTCGATGCCACCGTCGACGCGGGCCTCGCGCGGGTGCCCGCGCGCGACGTGTCGATCACCCCCGACGGGCGCTACGCCATCGCGCGCATCGAGGGCACGAGCACGCTGCGCCTCGTCGACCTGGCGACGCGGGCCATCACCTCGATCGACGTGGGCGGCGTGGTCACCGACCTCGACGTGTCGCCCTCCGGGGGCTACGCGCTCGCGGTGGTGCGCGACCGCTCGCAGGTGCTGCGCGTGCCCATTCCCATGGGCTTCGCCGACGCGACGACGATTCAGCGCACCGACGTGACGGGCGAGTTCGTCGGCTCGGTGACCATCGCCCCCGACGGGTCGCGCGCGCTGCTCTACACCACGGCGCTCCCCATCGAGCGCGTGACGCTCATGGAGCTCGGTGAGCCGTCGCTCCAGGTGGTTCGCATGCGCAAGGCCGTGCGCGCGGTGGCCTTCGCGCCCGACGCGCGCACCGCCCTCGTGGTGCACACCGCGGTCGGTGGGAGCCCCACCGAGGCGGGCATCGGCCTCGAGGCGCAGATCGACCGATCGTTCGGGTACACGCTCGTCGACACGGCCACGCGCTTCGCCAAGCTGCAGCTCACGGCCGCCGACGTGGGGCCCTTCGCCATCGTGCCCGACGGGTCGCACGCGTTCGTTCTCTTGCGCGACGACGCGCGGCTCGTGGCCGAGGCGCAGCGCGTGTCGCTGCGGAGCTTCGTGATCGAGAGCGTCGCGCTCGGGTCGCCGCCCCTCTCGGTGGGCGCCGTGCCCGGCACCGCGCGGGCCTTCATCGGACAAGATCACCCCGAGGGTCGCATCACCTTCGTCGACTGGAACACCGGCGCCCTCCAGTCGGTGACGGGCTTCGAACTCAACAGCCGCGTCGTGGACTGACCGCCATGCCTACCCCTTCTCGCAGAACGTTCCTCTCGCTGGGCCTCGCGGCGCTCGCGCTCGCGCTGCCCGGGTGCCCCGAGCGCGACGCGCTCCTCGACGCGCCGCTCACGGTGCTCGGCCCCGTGGCCGCGGCGCAGACGCTCACCTGGGTTGACACCCGCGCCGCCGCCGCGCGCGTGCTCGACCTCGCTTCGCCAACCCTCGCCGTGCGCTCCGTGCCCGTGGGCCTCGACCCCGTGCTGGCCGTCGCGCGGCGCGACCACGACGAGGTGATGGTGCTCTCGCGCGGCTCGCGCGGCGAGCCCGGCGTGCCCCCTGCGCCCGGCACGCTCGCGGTCATCTCTGCGGCCGGCGCGCCCGCGCGCACGTACACCGTGGGCTCACCCTTCAACGCCGTGTCGCAGACCAGCGACGGGCGCTTCGCCATCGCGCACTACCTCCCGTCGGCCACGTCGGGGCGGCTGCTCTTCAACCCCAACGAGATCGCCGTCGTCGACCTCGACGCGCCCCCCTCGGCCGCCAACCCCGCGCGCCGCACGGTGCGCAGCTTCGGCGGCGTGCCCAACGCGGTGGCCTTCTCGCCGCCGATGCCCATCAACGGCACGCCCCGCACCCTCGCGGTGGTGCTCTCCGACGCGTACGTGACCCTCATCGACCTCACGAACCCGCAGCGCGCCGAGACCACCGTGCGCCTCACGCTGCCCGAAGACGCGCGCGCCATTCGCCCCACGCAGCTCCTCTTCGACCCCGAGCAGTCGACGGTGTACGCGCGCGCCGAGCAGTCGAACGACGTGTACGCCCTGCGCCTCGCGCCGGTGACCCCCGACGGCCCCGACGGCAATGACTTTCGTCCTACCATCAACCAGCTCGCCGCGGGGCGCAACCCCAGCGACATGGCCCTCATCGGCGAGGCGAGCGCGCGCAAGCTCCTCGTCGTGTCGCCCGGCAGCCGCGACGCGCGCGTGATCGACGCGCGGGCCAACACCACCGTCACCGTGCCCCTCGACGCGGTGGCCAACAAGATCCTGCTCTTCGCCGCGCCGTCGCCCCGCGACGCGACGCCCGCGCCCCGCGCGCTGCTCTACGCCACCGGGGGCCTCGCGTCGGCGGTGAGCTTCCTCGAGCTCGCCGACCTCGACGCGCGCCGCGGGCAGAACGTCGAGACGGTGCAGCTCTCGCGCCCCGTGCTCAGCGCGCTCGACCTGCCCGAGCGCGGCGCCGTGATGCTCGACCACACGAGCGCGGGCACCACGGGGCAGCTCAGCCTCCTCGACCTCGCGCGGCGCACCGTGTCGCCCATCTTCGCCGAGGTTCCGCTGCAGGGTGCCACCTTCGACAGCGACCGTCAGCGCCTCTGGGTGGCGCCGAGCTACACCGCGCGCATGGGCTACATCGCCCTCGACACCTTCGGCCCCGGCGAGGTGCGCCTCGACGAGCCCGCCACGCGCGTGATCCCCCTCCCCGGCGCGATGGGTCGCCCCGGCCGCGTGGTGGCGCTGCACCCCGCGAGCGCGGGCTCGCTCACCGTGCTCGACGCCGCCAACCCGCAGCGCGAGACCGCCCGCGTGGTGCGCGGCTTCCTCCTCGATTCACTCCTCGACCGGAGCGCGCCGTGATGTCCCCTCGCCTCGCATCGTCACTCGTCTTCGCGGCCGCCACCCTCGCGGGCTCCGCCGCGCTCGCGCAGACCTCCAACGCCGCGCACAGCCCGTGGTCGTTCGGCGCCGAGGTGGGCCCCGCGTGGCACCACGACGGCTCGTACCTCCCCTTCGCGCGCAAGAGCCCCACGACGCCCGCGGCGGGGCTCTTCGTGGGGCGCGACCTCGCGCACCTGGGCCCGCGGCTCACCCTCGGCGCCGAGCTCGGCTGGCGCAGCGAGAGCACCGACGGCAACGTGCGTCAGGCCTTCGCCACCACGCTCGTGACAAACAGCGCACAGGCCGCCCTCACGCTGCGCGTCGAGCTGCTCTCGTGGCTCACCCCGTACGCGCGCTTCGCGGGCGGCGCGTCGTACCTCGACGCCAGCGTGAGCGACGGCGACGGCGGTACGCTCACGGGGGGCGCGTGGGCCCCCTACGGCGCCGCGGGCGCGGGCGTGATGCTCACGAGCGGGCGGTGGTTCGACGGCATCGGCGCCCACACGCTGCGCGTCGCGGTGTCCGTCGAGGGGGGATACCAGTACGTGGCCCCCACGGCGATCGCGGTGTCGCAGCCCGCGCCTGCTGACGAACGCGCGGCGAGCGACCGCATCGCGTCGCAGTCAACGTCGCTCGGCACGCTCGACCCGTCGGCCGCGTACCTGCGCGTCACGGTGGGATTTCGCTTCTGAGGAGGGGTGGCGTGTCCATGTGCATACGTGTGCTCATGGGCGAGCACACGTGTGCACACGCGAGCGCGGGGGCTACTCTTCGGTCTTGGCGAGGGCCACGATGGCCTGGGCCCAGGCGACGAACTTCCACTCGGCGAGGTCGCGCACGGTCTTGAGGCCGAGCTTCGCGAGGGCCTTGCCGGTCTCTTCGCTCACGCCCTGAAAGCCCTCGATGGGCATGTCGACGAGCTCCTTGAGGCTCTTGCCCTCGTAGGCCTTGTCCAGAGCGTTGTTGATGTTGATCGCCATCGTCGATTGCCTCCCGTAGAGCGCCGCGACCTTCGCGGCGCGCGGCGAAGGTTCACCGCGCGCACGCGCGGAGGTCAACCCCGAAGCGCCTCGACGACGCGCAGAAAATTGCCCCCGAGCACCTTGTGGACGCGCTCGGCGCTCCACCCGAGGTCGAGCATCTTCTGGGCGATGCGCGGGTGCTCGCTGCAGGTGGTCATGTCGCGCGGGGTGACGATCATGCCGTCCCAGTCGCTGCCGAGGGAGACGTGGTCTTCGCCGACGGTGTCGACGGCGTATTTTACGTGCCGCACGATGGCGTCGAGGCGGCTCGAGAGGCGCGACTCACCGACGAAGCCGGCCTCGTACATGATGCCTACGGTGCCCCCGAGGTCGGCCACGGCGCGGAGCTGCGCGTCGTCGAGGTTGCGCCAGTGGGGGGTGACCCCCGACACGCCCGTGTGCGTGACGAGCACGGGCTGCGAGCGGTCGTGCACCTCGAGGGCGTCGAAGAAGCCCTTGCGGTGAATGTGCGCGAGGTCGACGAAGATCTTCCGCGCGTTGAGGGCGCGCACATAGTCGCGGCCGCGCGTGGTGAGGCCCCCGTCGCCGCCGCCGAAGGTCGAGAGCGGCGAGCTGGTGACGCCGAGCTGCGAGCTCGTGAGGTGCACCAGCGTGACGCGGAGCACGAGGTCGTCGGCGATGAGGTCGAGCGCGCTGCCGTCGGCGTTGCGGTCGAGCGCGTTGCCGCCTTGAATGCCGATGAAGGCGCCGTGCTTGCCCTCGGCGCGGGCGGCGCGATACTCGGCCGCGTTGCGCACCACGGCCACGTCGGGGTTGCGCGCGAGGTCGGCGCGCAGGCGGTCGAGGTTGCGCGTGAAGGCGTGGGCGCGCCCGTCGGCGGAGCGAAACGGGTTGGTGGTGATGACCCACGTGGCGCCGGTGACGCCCACGTCGCGCAGGCGCGGCACGTCGACCTGGCGCGCGAACCACCCGGGGAAGGGCCCGGCGTCGTGGCGCTTCGAGATGTCGTAGCCGAAGATGCGCGTCCAGATGAAGGTGTCGACGTGCAGGTCGATCACGTCGGCCGCGCGGTACACCTCGACGGCCTCGCGCGAGATGCCGAGGGCCTGTGCCTCTTCGTCAGGGCTTCTCATGGCCGGAGTCGTCGCCCTGCGCGGGCGGAGCGGCCTCTGTGGGGGCGGCGTTCTGCGCGGCGGGAGCGCCCTGCGCGGGAGCGCCCTGGGGCTTCTTGCCGTCGCGTCGGTCGCGACCGCGGCCGCCGCGGCGAGAGCCGCCGTGACCCTGACCGTGGCCGTGACCCTGCGGCGCGTGGCCCTGCTCGCCCTCGCGACGGGGCCCTTCGCCGCCCTGGGGGAAACGAATCACGTTCCACACGTCGGCGGCGGGAAAGTTGCGGCGCACGGCGTCGAGGGCGCGCTTCGCGCGAAACTTGTTCTTCGGGGCCCAGGTGTCGACCCACTGGGCGAAGCGGGTGAGCGCGTCGCGGTCGGACTTCACGTCGAGGGTGCCCCAGCCGAGGAGGTCGCCGAGGCGCTGCACGAAGGTGTCGCGCTGAAACGTGGCGGGCGTCGCGTGGGCGGGGCCGTACGAGCGCGGGTGCCGGAGCCACTCGACGAAGAGGGCGTCGACGCCGTCGCGGGTGGGCTCGTACTCGAGGAGCAGCGCCATGAGCACGGTCATGTGGGCGTGCGCGGCGGGCGCCGGCGAGGCGTCGGCGATGACGGCGCGCGTGACGGCCGACCCCGCGGCGAGCACGTCTTTCGAGAGGGCCGGGTCGTGGACGAGCTCGAGCACGGTGTTGAGCCGCGGCAGGGCCTCGGCGTCGCCGGGGTTGGCCCGGCACCACGCGAGGGTGTCGCGGGCGAGGGCGCGCACCGTCTCGGGGTCGTCGGACGGGGCGGTGGGCGCGGGCGCCTCGGGCGCTGCGGTCTCCACGGGCTCGGCGGTCGTTTCGGAGGAATTTGTAGGTTCGTCGGGGTGCATGGTCGTTGGTCACTCACCGGGGCGACAGCGCCGGGAGCGCGAGTGTCGTTCGCTGCGCGCTCGTCCGCAACGCTTTTTGGCCCTCAAGGTCTGCCCCTGGGGCGCCGTTGAGAAGACCGTAGGCACTCAGCACGGAGACGACGCACCGATGGGCACTGCACAAGAGCGGGTTCACGCGCGGTATCGGGTTGATCTCACGGTCACCCTGCGATGGCGCCGCACGGTCGAGACGGTGCGCGTCTGGAACGTGAGCGAGGGCGGTCTCTTCCTCGTGACGCGCGAGCAGCCGCCGCTGCGCGAGCTGGTGCGCCTCGAGATCCCCCTGCCCGGCCGCGCGGCGCCCCTCGAGGTGCACGGCATGGCGGTGAACCTCGCCGCCGAGGGCGACGCCGAGGGGCGCCCCGCCGGCGTGGGGGTGCAGTTCTACGCCCTCGACCGCGAGGCCCAGCGGCTGATCGGCCAGTACATCGAACAGGTGCGCGTCGCCGAGCCGCAGGCCCCGAGCCTGCAGCCTCCCGCCGAGGCCTCGCTCGAGCTCGAGATCGCCTCCGACGACGACCTCTACGAGTTCTACACGCGCGACGTGGCCGCGGGGGGGATGTTCATCGTCTCCGACGTGGCGCTCGCGGTGGGGCAGTGCCTCTCGCTCATCGTGCGGCACCCCATCGTCGACGACTGCTTCGTGATACGCGCCGTGGTGCGGGCCGCGAGCGACGGCCCCGACGGGCCGGGCCTCACGGTGGAGTTCATCGGCCTCGACGCCGAGCGCCTCGACGCGCTGCGGGTGTTCATCGACGGCCCCATCGAGTCGGAGGCGCCGCCGCCCCTCTCGGTGCGCCCCACGCAGCGCGAGTGGCAAGACCCCTTCGCGCAGCAGCCCCGCGAGAGGCGCAACCTCGCGCAGCTCTTCGACCCGTGGACGGGCGCGTCGCAAGACCAGCCGCGCTCGCGCGGGCAGTCTCGCGACGAGCTCGACATGATGTTCGACGCCATCGCGTCCAACGACCAGTCTGCGGTGCGGCCCAGCGTGCCGTCGCCCGCCAACGAGGACGTGCCCGACTTTCTCCTGGCCATCCCGTCGTGGAGCAAGCTCGACGGCAGCGGCGACAAATCGCGCGGGGCCGTGGCCATCGACCTCGAGCCCGACGACATCATCGAGGTGCCCGACGCGGTGGTGCTCCCGGGCGTGCGCGCCGTCGACGACCGGCTCCGCGCCGCCGCGAGCCGCACGGGCTCTCGCGCGCGCTGAGGCCGTCGCCGCCGCCTTGCGCCGCGGCGCGATGTGGTTCATGACGGCGCTCCCCACTGTGGCAGAAGAAATCGTGATGGGCATCGACCCGGGCTCGCACCGGCTCGGGTATGGCGCGGTCTACCGCAAGGGCAACCGCTACGTTCACGTGGCGCACGGCGTGGCGCGCGCGCCGACGGCCGCGGCGCTCCCCGAGCGGCTGCGCGTGATCGCCGAGGTGCTCGAGGCTGCCATCGCCAAGGTGCGCCCCAACGTGGTGGCCATCGAGCAGGCGTTCTTTCACCGCGACCCGCACGCGGCCCTGGTGATCGGTCACGCGCGCGGCGTGGCGATGCTCCTCGCGGCGCGCGCGGGCCTCACGGTGTTCGAGTACCCGCCCATGCTCGTGAAGCGCAGCGTGGTGGGCAACGGCCGCGCCGACAAAGACCAGGTCAACGGCATGATCCGCGCGATCCTCGGCCTCGCCGAGGCGCCCCCCGAAGACGCCTCCGACGCCCTCGCGGTGGCCATCTGCCACGCGAGCACCACGGCCTTCGCCCTCGCCACACGGGCAAAGCTCCCATGAACCGACGATTCGAAAAGTACGAGGGCCTCGGCAACGACTTTCTCGTGCTCGACGCGCGCGACTGGCCCGAAGAGACCCTCACCCCCGCCCTCGCGCAGCGCCTCTGCGACCGCCACACGGGCGTCGGCGGCGACGGCCTCCTGTGGGTCGAGCCGCGAGACACGACCGCGCTGCGCATGGTGATCCTCAACGCCGACGGCTCGCGCCCCGAGATGTGCGGCAACGGCGTGCGCTGCGTGGCCGCGTGGGCCGCCGCGCGCGGGGGCCTCGCCGTGGGCGCCGTCGTCACCGTCGCGAGCGACGCGGGGCCGCGGCCGGCGATCCTGCGGGCGCGCGACGGCGACGCGTGGTCCGTCGAGGTCGACATGGGCGTGGCGCGCGTCGAGCCCGACGAGCTCACCGTGCGCGCCGACGCGGGGGCGCAGCGCGTGGTGGCCGTCGACGTGGGCAACCCCCACGGGGTGGTGTTCGAAGCGCGCGGCGACGCGATGGCGCTCGTGCGCGAGGTCACGGCGCTGAAGGTGTTTCCGCGCGGGGTGAACGTCGAGCTGGTGGCGCCCGAGGGCGACGGGTTTCGCGTGCGCGTGCACGAGCGCGGCGTCGGGTGGACGCAGGCGTGCGGCACCGGCGCGTGCGCGGTGGCCGCGGCGGCGGTGCGCGAGGGGCGCGCGCGGGCGGGTGACGCGGTGCGCGTCACGCTCGACGGCGGCGACCTCACGATCGTGATCGAGCCCGAGACGTGGCGCGTGCGCATGACGGGGCCCGCGCGACGGGTGTTCGCGGGCGCGCTGTAGCTCAGTTGCGCAGGAGCGTGGGGTTGCGCGGCGGGGCCGCGGGCGCGGGCCTGGCGGTCGCTGCGCGCGCGCGGATCATCCCGCGCAGGAGCTGGTAGCCCAGGCGGAGCTGGAGGTCGCGGATCTCGCTGCCCGCGGCCTCGACGGGGGCCGGGTCGTTGGCCTCGTTGTTGGGCAGGTGCTGCTCGAGGTCGCGCTCGCGCTCGGGCGCCTCGGGCGCGCCCACGGCGGGCTCGTCGGGCAGGGTGACCTGTTCGACCTGCACGTCGGGGGCGATGCCCTGCGCCTGAATGCTGCGCCCCGAGGGGGTGAAATACCGCGCGATGGTGAGCTTGAGGGCGCCGCCGTCGGGCAGGTCGACGACGGTCTGCACGCTGCCCTTGCCGAAGGTGCGCGTGCCCACGAGCGTGGCGCGGTGATGGTCTTGGAGGGCGCCCGCGAGGATCTCCGCGGCGCTCGCGGTGTACTCGTTCACGAGCACCACGATGGGAAAGTCGGGGCGGGTGCCCGCGGCGTGGGCGCGCGCTTCGTCCTGGGCGGCGCCGTCGCGGCCGCGCGTCGAGACGATGACCCCGTCGGCGAGAAACTCGTCGGCGATGAAGATCGACTCGTCGAGGAGGCCGCCGGGGTCGTTGCGGAGGTCGAGCACGAGGCCCTCGAGGCGGCCGTTCGAAGCGCGCGTGAGGTCGTCGAGGGCGCGGGTCACCTCGTCGGCGGCGCGCTCTTGAAAGCTCTTGATGGTGAGGTACCCGATGCCGCCGTCCATCACGTGCGACTCGACGCTCGAGACGTGCACCACCTCGCGCACGAGGTCGAGGCGCAGCGGGTCGGCCTGCCCGCGGCGCTGGAGCACCACGCGCACGTGCGAGCCCGGCGCGCCCCGCATGCGGCGCACGGCTTCGTCGACGTCGAGCCCGCGCGCGTCGCGGCCCTCGATCTGCAGGATCTCGTCGCCGGCGCGCACCCCCGCGCGCGCCGCGGGCGAGCCCGCGATGGGCGCGATCACGGTGAGGTAGTCGCCGCGCGCGTCGATCTCGACGCCGACGCCGCCGAACTGGCCCGTCGTGTCGCTCTCGAGGAGCGCGTACTCCTCGGCGTTGAGGTACGAGCTGTGCGGGTCGAGGGTGCCCACCATGCCGCGGATCGCGCCGTCGATGAGCCGGTCTTCGTCGACGGGGTCGACGTAGCTGTTCTCGATGTGGGCCATCACCTGCGAGAGCACGCCGAGGCGGCGATAGGCCGACGCGCGCGGAGGAACCGCCGTGGCCGTGCGCTCGGCGAGCGCGCCCGCGCCGAAGGCCGCGGCGAGGGCGGCGCCGAAACCCAGCGCGCGCCACGAGGGGAGGCGAGAGACGAGACGTTTGACCATGAGGGGCCGATGAGTGTAGTTCCGCCGCGCTCGAAACCACAACGAAGGGGCAGCGCACTGCGACGCTCCTTCGTGTGACGGTCTCTTGACGGCGGGTGCAGGTTTGAGAGACTCCGCCGCCCCATTTCCACGGTTCTTGAACGCGGGGCGTCGAACGTCTGCCCCGAAGAGGACGATGTCCATGAAGCGGTTGACTCTCGCAGGCCTGCTCGCAGTGAGCGGCTCGCTCGCAGCGTGTGGTACCGACAACCCGGCCCCCGCGGACGCCGGCACCGACACGATGGTTCCGACCGACACCCCCGTCGCGATGGACACCACGCCGGTCGACGTGACCCCCGCCGACGTGACCCCCGCCGACGTGGCCACCGACCGCGCCGACGCGGGCGGCATGACCTGCGGCCGCCTGCCGTACACCACGCTGATGCGCGCGGGTAACACCACCACCGTGCGCGGCGACAACACCCAGGCCTGGATGGATCAGACCATGGGCCGCCCGACGGGCACCTCGCCCGTGCGCCCCCCGACGGCCAACCGCACCTGCGTCCCCATGTCGGGTCAGCTCGTGTACGCGTACACCACGGGCACCGCCCCCGGCGTCGCTGCGCATCTCGACCACCAACGCCGGCACGCCGCGCAACTTCGACACGGTGCTCTACGTCACCCGCACCTGCGCGAACACCCTCGCCGCCGCCGTCTGTAACGACGACGACCCCGAGTACGCCGCGCGCCCCGACCGCCGCGTCTCGTCGCTCGTGACCACCGAGGTTTTCCCCGCCGGCACGCGCGTGTTCATCCTCGTGGGCGGCTTCTACCCGCCGGGCGATGGCACCACCACCATCGACCACGGCGCCTTCGAACTCACCATCAACGAGCTCCCCGCCGTGGCCGCCGGCGCCGTCTGCGACGTCAACGGCCTCGCGAACCGCTGCGACGCCAACCTCGACTGCGTGGCCGACACCGTCGGCAGCGACGCGGGCCGCTGCCGCACGCGCGGCAGCGTGGCGGGCTCGCTCTGCCGCACCAGCGATCCGCGCTGTGACACGAGCCTCACCTGCGTGGGCACCGGCGCCACCGGCGTGTGCGTCGCCACCGCGATGCCCGACGGCGCGTGCGACCAGCGCACCGGCTGCCCCGACGGGTACGTGTGCTCCACCACGACCCTCGGCGCCTCGACGGGCACCTGCCGCCGCGCGGGCACCACGCTCGGCGGCGACTGCCGCCCCGCGGGCGCCATGGGCGGCCGCTGCGACGCGCCCTTCGTCTGCGCCGCCGACATCGACCCCGCCCGCGGCGAAGACTGCGTCGCCGCGGCCACGATGGGCGGCGAGTGCGACACCCTCCGCTCGGTGTGCCCCGCGGGCTCCACCTGCGTGACCGCCAACGGCGGCACCGCCATCGGCACCTGCGTGGCCGACGGCGCCGGCGCCCGCGCGCGCTGCCGCGCCTCGGGCACGCGCTGCGACATGGGCCTCGAGTGCATCACCCTCGGCGAGGGCACCGCCGCCGTCGAGCAGTGCCTCCGCCGCTCGGCCACCAACATGCCCTGCGGCCCCGCGCTGCAGTGCCCCGACGCCGACACCTGCTACCTCAACGACGTCACCGACCGCCAGAACGGCATCTGCGGCGCCACGGGCCAGGCCGGCGGCGCGTGCAACACCGCCGAGCCCTTCTGCACGGGCACCCTCACCTGCAGCAGCCCCACGGGCGCGGGCCTCTGCTCGACGGTCAGCACCATGATGGGCGCCGCGTGTGACCGCCTCCGCACCCGCTGCGGCACGGGCTTCTCGTGCGTGCTCGCGATGGGCAGCCAGACGATGGGCACCTGCCAGCCCGACGGCTCCGTGGTCGGCGCCGACTGCCGCGCGGGCGACATGCCCTGCGCGACGGGCCTCACCTGCAGCGGCTCGGCCCTCAGCGGCGGCGTGTGCCAGCGCGCGGTCACGGCCGGCATGGCCTGCGACCCGATCAACGGCACCACGCTCTGCCCTGCGATGCAGTACTGCCTCGCGTCGGCGTTCAACGCCGGCACCTGCGCGGCCAGCACCGTGATGGAGACCGAGCCCAACAACAACCCCTCCGACGTGATGGCCCGCGCGATCACCGCGCCGACCCTCATCCGCGGCGCCCTCGGCCGCCTCGACGTCGACTGCACCGCCGTCACCGTGCCCGCCATGGGTCGCCTCGTGGCCGTCGTGTCCGACGGCAACGGCCGCTGCCCCGTCAACATCGGCGGCCGCATCGCGATGGACGTGTACAGCTCCAACGGCACCACGGTGCGCGGCATCTCGCAGCAGAACGGCCCCTTCGGCGCGGGCTCGTGCTCGCACGTCGACGGCGCGCGCGCCATCCAGGCGTACGCGGGCGGCCTCGCGGCGGGCACGTACTACGTGTGCATCCGCGGCGTGAACGACGCGGCGGCCGCCACCCCGGTGGTCACCGAGTCCGTCCCGGCCTACGTGCTCAGCGTCAGCGCGATCGCGCCCTGATCTCTTCTCTCCCCTCGTGTCGCGGTCGGGCGTAGAGTCGCCGCCGCGACACGCATGTACCCTCCTCCTCTCCGTTCTTCGCTCCTCGCGCTGGCGCTGACAGCGTGCGGCTCCTCGTCGACCGCGCCCGACGCCGCAGCGCCCCCGCGCGACGCGGCGCCCGACGTAGCCCCCGACAAGCCCGAAGAAGAAGACGTGCCGCCCTGCGCGGTGCGCCCCGACGCTTCGAACGTGTCGTGCGTGATGCGCGTGCGCGGCCGCGCCGTCGACCTCGCGGGCGCGCCCTTCGGCAACGGCGTGATCACCTACTGCGGCGCGATCTGCTTCGCGACCAACGCCGACGCGACGGGCAACTTCTCGCTCGACGTGGGCACCTTCATCGACCCGTCGGTGTACTCGCTCCTCGTGCACGGGCGACCCGACCACGCGAGCTTGTATGTGCCGTCGCCCGCGCCCGTCGACGGCGTGGTCACGCTCGCCGAGCCCGTCGCGGTGCCCCGTTACGTCGACATGGGCCCGACGCTCCCGAGCAACACGGCGGGCGGCACCTTCACCGCGGGCGACGTGACGCTCACCGTGGCGCCCGGCACCGCGCTCGAGTTCGACGTCGAAGATGCGCTCCTGGGCGCCCTCGGCCAGCAGATGCGGGCGGTGTATGTGCCCATGGCGCAGGCCCCGCGCTTCGCGCGCGACGCGGGCCTCGCGGCGGTGTGGGCGCTCGCGCCGTTCAACCTCCTCGCCGATCGCCCCATCGCGGTGCGCGTGGCCAACCGCGCGGGTCTCGCGCCCAACGCGGCCGTCGACTTCGTGGTGCTCGGGCAAGAAATCGTGCGCGCGCCGCCTACCGCGGGCCAGGCGATCGTCGCCGCCACGGGGCACGTTACCGCCGACGGAATGTTTGTCACCACAGACCCGGGAACGGGCATCTCCTTCGTGACCTGGCTCGGTATCCGTCCCCAGAGGTGATCCCTTCGATGCGAACTCGATCTCGCTTCCTCTCTGCGCTCCTCGCGCTCCCCGTCGCCCTCGCGGCGTGCTCGTCGGAGCCCGTGCCGCCGTCGAACACGACGCCCGACGCGGCTGCGGCCGACGTGCTCCTTACGGACGGGCCCGCGGCCGACGCGGCGCTCGCCGACCTGGTGACGCCCGTCGACGTCGCTGAGAGCCCCGACGCGGTCGCGCCCGCAGACACGGGTCCCACGGTGGGGCCGTACCCCGCGGGCCCCTACGGCAACCGCGCGGGCAACGTGCTCGCCAACCTCTCGTGGGAGGGCTACACGAACCTCGAGGGCGCCGCGGTCTCGACCACGCTCCCCTATGGTCCCACGTCGATGCAGGCGGTCCGCGAGACGGGGCGCGCGTTCGCCCTGGTGCACGTCTCCGAGTTCTTTTGACCCGGCTGCAGAAACGCGGCCCGTGATTTGGCCGCGCAAGGTCCGAGTGTGCTCCAGGCTGGCGGTGTGGTGGTCGAGATCCTCGAGTCGAACGTGGGCGGTCCCGTACCGCGCGCGCAGCTCGACGCGTGGGTCAACACCTACCGAATCCCGGTCACGGCAGTCATCGATCCGCCCGATGAGAACGTGACCCGAACCCTCATGACGTACGGCATCCGCGAGAGCCTCTTCGTCGTCGACCTGCGCACCATGCGCATCGTCAACAAGTACAACGGCTCCGTGGCGGGCATCGGCCCGTCGTCGATCACGCAGGGCGTCACGCGAATCCTCGAACTCCTCGCCGGCGGGATGTAACCCTCTCGCGGGTGAAGACCCTCTCCTCCAACGACCTCGACGAGGTCGCGCACACGCTCATCGAGATCGCCCGCGAGGCCGCCGCGCTCATTCACGCGGGCTGGCGCACGGGCGTCGAGATCGAGCACAAGGGCGCCATCGACCTCGTGACGCGCTTCGACCGCGCGAGCGAAGACCTCTTGCGCGCGCGCTTCCGCGAGCGTCTCCCGGGCTTCGACGTGGTGGCCGAAGAGTCGGGCGGCGCGCCTTCGGGGGAGCGCCCCGTGCTGTGGGCCGACCCCCTCGACGGCACCACCAACTTCGCCCACGGGCACCCGTTCTTCTGCGTGTCGATCGGCCTCCTCGACGGCGCGACGCCCCTCGCCGCGGCCGTGGTCGCGCCCGCGCTCTCCGTCGAGTACCGCGCCGCGCGGGGCTCTGGCGCGTGGCGCAACGGCGTCGCGTGCGCCGTGTCGCGCACCGCCACGCTGCGCGAATCGATGCTGGCGACGGGGTTTCCGTACGACTCGCACACGTGCGACGAGAACAACCTCCGCGAGTTCTGCGCCCTCACGCGCCGCACGCAGGGCGTACGCCGCTGCGGCTCGGCGGCCCTCGACCTGTGCCTCACCGCCGAGGGAACCTACGACGCCTACTGGGAGGCGAAGCTCAAGCCCTGGGACGTCGCCGCGGGCGCGCTCGTCGTGCTCGAGGCCGGCGGCGCCCTCAGCGACCTCGAGGGAAACCCCGTGGACGTGCGCGCGGGCTCGCTGCTCGCGAGCAACGGACGCGTGCACGATGCCGTGCTGCGTGCGCTTCGTGAGGTGCGCGGGGCCCCGCAGATCACGGTGTGACGTACACTCGGGGCCTATGCTTCGAAGGGTGATCGTGGTGTGCGCCGCGCTCGTGAGCGCGTGCGGTTCCAAGACTGGCCTGCGCGACCTGCGCTTCGCCGCCGACGCGTCGGTGAGCGACGTGGCCCCCGTGGAGCCCGCGTGCCGGCCGCTGCGGGTGCGCACGCGCGTGGGCGTCGAGGTGCCGCTCGCGCTCGACGTCGACGACGCGGCGCCGCGCGCGACGGGCTACGTGTGGTCGGTGCGCCAGGCGCCCGCTCGCTCGCGCGCGATGGTGAGCTCCGCGGGCGATCGCAGCGCGCGCATCACGCCCGACGTGGCGGGCACCTACGACGTGGCGGTGACCACGCCCTACACCCTCTCGACGGGCGAGGCGCTGCAGTGCCCCGTGTCGATCGTGGCCGATCCCGCCGACCCGCTGTGCCCTGAGTACGCGCTCGTCGAGCCCGCGCGCGTGGTGCTGCCCGGCTCACCGATGCAGTTCGCGTTCGAGAGCGTGTGGTCAACACCGCGCGTAAACGCCGGGGGCGCCGAGGGCACGGGCATCGTGGCGAGCGACGACGCGGCCGACGACGTGGCGGCGCTCGTGTGGGAGCTGCCCGCGACGCGCGACCTCGACGCGACCGCGGGCGAGCTCGAGGGCCGCGTGGTGAGCGCCCTCGGCGCGACGCCCGTGCTCGTGGGCCGCGAGGGCACCACGCACGAGGGCCTGCGCTATCGAAGGTCGTCGTTTCGTGTGGCGGCGCTTCCCACGACGGCGGCGGTGGTGCGCGACCGCGTGGCCCGCGACGTCACGGGGCTCAACCCGGGCCCCTACGAGCAGGGGTTCAGCACGCAGCGCGCGTTCGTGATCGACGTGACCACGGTGCTGCGGCCCGGCGATCGGCGCGCCGTGATGCTGCTCGCAACGGCGCCCGAGGCGGCCTTCGATGACCCCGCGCGCGCGACCGCGTACCGGTTGCAAGATGTGACCAACACCTCGGGCATCGCGCAGCGCGCCGCGGCGCTCGACGTGACGTGCCAGCGCACCACGGCGACGCGCACCGTCACGGCCGACTTCTTGTGGCTCGTCGACACGTCGCGCTCGATGGAAGACGACCAGGAGCGCCTGGGAAACACGGCCGAGCGCTTCTTCCGCGAGATGAACGCCGCGGGCATCGATTTTCGTGTCGGCGTGATGCAAGCGGGCAGTCGCAGCGACGGCCTCGACCTCGACACGCCCGGCTTCGGGTGGATCAACGGCGCCGACCCGATGGGGCCGCAGCAGCTCGCGTGGCAGGTCACCTACCGACCGTTCCGCGAGCAGCGCGAAGACACCCTGTCGCCCTATCCGCTCGAGGGGCAAGAAGAGGAGCCCGTCGCCGCGGGCGTCGTCACCACCGAGGCGATGGACCGCCGCGCCCCTGCCGATCCGACCTCTCGTCGCAGCTTCAGGCCGGGTGCCACGCGCGCGGCCTTCTTCGTCACCGACGAGATCGGCACCAACGACGACGGGCGCTACTTCTCGCGCGACCTCGCGCGCTGGGGCGCCACGGGCCCCGAGCGCGTGCGCGCGGCCACGCGCTGGTACAACGACAACGGGTTTCTCACCTTCGGCATGGCCAACCTCTTCTCGCGCGCGCAGTGCCCCAACGTCGAGAACTTCGCCGCCTGCGTGGTCATCGGCAACGGCGGCGCGTACATCCCCCTGGGCACCGCCCTCGACGCCGAGGTGTCGGCCGCGCTCTCGCGCATCGTCGACGCGGTGGCGGGCGCCGCGAGCGAGTTCACGCTGCAGCACGCGCCCGTGTCGGCCACGCTGCGCGTCGCGGTCGAAGCGCGCCTCGCGCCGCGCTCGCGCGCCGACGGCTTCGACTGGAACCAGGACGCGCAGACGATCGTGTTTCGCGGCAACACCTACCGCCCGCGGCGCGGCCAGTCGGTGCGCTCTGCGTACTTCTGGTGGGTGCGTCGGTAGGGCGATCGGGGCGCGATCAGCGACCGCGGCGGCGACGGCCCGCGGGGGGCGCCGTCGTGGCGCCAAACTGCTCTTGCATGCGTTGAATCGCGCCGCGCGAGGCCGTCTCGATGGCCGCGCGCGAGAGGCGCGGACCGGGCTCGGTGCCGCCGGGGTACACCTGCTCCATCGCCGAGGCCGACGTCTCGACGGAGCCGATGATGTTGTGCGCGGGCTCTTGCAGAATCGCGAGCGAGAGCGCCGCTCGCACGCGGACGCCGCTCGCGTCTTGCGTGCGCTGGAGCGACGTGAGCGACCCTTCGAGGGAGCACCACCGCAGGGTGCGCGCGCGCAGCCTCGCCTGCGCGACCGCAGGCAGCGCGCCCGGGTGCAGCGCGAGGCCCGGCGCCGTCTCGACGGCGTGGCGCAGCGTCTGGCGCATCACCTCGAGGTCGGCGGCGCTGCTCGATGCGCGGTTGGTGACGTTGTTGATCGATACGACCATGCGCACGCGACGCCAGTCGATGGGTGCGGG
>CAISKJ010000151.1 GCA_903885885.1 uncultured delta proteobacterium | reverse complement strand
GGTCGTCGAGGAGCACGTCGAGGATGTCCTTCGCCCGCTCGTCGTGCGACGTCATGGACGGGCGCGGTGCGAGCTGCGCGCCATCGCGCAAACGTGCTTGCTGCAAGGGCTTCGCGAAATGTCGGGGTGGCGGATCGGGGTGGCGACGGGGTGGCGAGGGGGTGGCGGCCCGCCACCGGCGCGGAGTGACCGGCGCCACGAACCGGACGACGCGGTCGCGTGGTGGTGTGACGTTCACCACACGTGGTGTCGGCGCGCACCGCAGGTGGTGAAGCCGCGCTCCGGGGCCGCAGGCCTGCACGAGCGACGCGGGGGCGCTCAGGTGGCGTTGGTCGAGGCGAGCCAGGCAGCGAGGGCGGCGCTATCGAGGTCGAGGACGACGTCGCCGAGGCGGTCGGGGTCCACCACGTCGAGCCGCGAGGCGAGGGCACCGCGCTCGGCGTAGGAGAGCGGCCGACCGAGGCGTCGCTCGAACAGACGCACCAGCGGGCGCAGACCCGTTTCGAGCCCACGCTCGAGCCCCGCGCGAAATCGCACCTCGGCGGCGCCGATCACCATCGCCACGACCGCTTCGAAGAGCTGATCGTCGGTGTAGCGAGCGCGCAGCGCGTCGACGTCTGCGTCGGTGACCTCCCAGGGCCGGTCGCGCACCCTCTCGACGAGCGCGAGAATCTCGTCGGGCGCCTCCCCCGCGCGCGGTGTATCACAGCCCGCGCGCGGGGTGGAAACCCGCGATCAATTGCTGCCGCACATGCCGGCCAGCGCGCCCATGACCGTCATGGGGGCGATGACCGCGCGCACGGTGGTGAAGCCGAGGCCGAGCGAGATGCCGCCGTTGGGGGCGCTGCAGCCCATCGCGTTGCCCGCGGGGTCCTGCACGTCGACGAGCGACTGGAGGACGGTCTGCACCGTGGCCGGGGGGATGCCGGCGGGGAGGAGGACGCCGAGCATCGAGGCGAGGGGCGCGAGCTGCGCGTAGCCGCCGAGGTTGCCGTTGGCGCCGCGGTCGGGCGTCATGTCGACGCGGAGCTGCGTCTTGAAGAGGGCCAGCGGGATGTTCATGTTCATGATCGGGAGGTTGAACGTGAAGTTCGGCATCGAGGCGCCGCCCGCGGCGGCGGGGGCCACGCGGAGGCGGCCGTTCACGATGCTCCCGTCGAACTGGATCTTCGCCGAGTCGAGGTCGCCCGCGGTGTTGAGCGACGCGTTGTCGACCGCGAACATCTGGCCAGGCATGCCGATGTTCGAGCAGGCCGCGAACATCGGGCGGCTGGTCGGGTACACGCTGATGCGCACGGCGCTGTCGTTGAGCGTGGGGCCCGGCGTGCCGTTGACGCCCGTGACGCGCACGAGGATGGCGACCTTGCCCGCCGCGACCTGCTCCGAGAGCGTCATGCGGAGGTCGGTGCCGAAGCCCATGATCGTGTTGGCGATCTCGGGGAGCTGGTTGTCGACGCCGCCCTGACAGGCCGCGCCGCCGCGGGGCATGCCGGCCACGCAGTTGCCCGTGTTCTGGTCGGGGTCGATCGTCGAGAAGAAGTCCGCGTGGCTGCACGCGGCGCTGCCGCGCATCGCCGCATCGGCCGGCGTCGACTTGAGGCCGTCGAGGTCGAAGCCCGTCACGCCCGCCGTGCTCGTGGCGGGGTTCGGCGCCATGCCGCCCGCGGCCGAGTCGACCGTGATCGCGTTGATCACGTAGTCGAAGGTCTGGTCGGGGCCCGCGTCGACGGGCGGCGTGTTGGTGTCGGTGCCCGCGTCGCCCGAGGGGGTCGGGGTGGTGCCGGTGCTGTCGCCACAGCCCACCATGAGACCCATCGTCGAGATAAGAATCGCGGTCGTAAGCGTCGTGCCCATGCGCGTCATCGTGTTGCTCTCCTTGAGAATTTCTGAAACGAAGAGATGGGGCGTGGGGCGGTCGCAGCTCTGCCGCGGCCACCCTCTCATCCAACTGCGGGGAGGGTTACCATCCAACCCGCACCAACATCAATAGTTCGGGGCGCGAGTTTCCGCTGCGGCACGCGCTTGACGCAGCGTGACGTCGGCGGCTCACCCCGAAAGGTGATGGCGCCGCGGCCGCGTGGTAGGGCCCCACGGCCCTATGCCTGACTTCGTTCACCTGCACGTTCACTCGCAGTACTCGATGCTCTAGGGCGCCATTCGCGTGAAGGAGCTCTGCTCTCGCGTGAAGGAGATGGGCATGCCCGCCGTGGCCCTCACCGACCACGGCAACATGCACGGCGCCATCGACTTCTACAAGAAGGCCAAAGACGCTGGATTGCAGGCCATTCTGGGCTGCGAGCTGGGCTTCGGGCACGCGTTTCCGGGCGACCGGCCCGACAAGCACGGGCGCTATCGGAGCTATCACCTCCCGCTCCTGGCGGCCTCCGAGGAGGGCTATCGCAACCTCATCGCCCTCGTTTCGCACGCGTGGCTCGACGCGCCCGAGGGCTGCTCGCCGCAGTCGACGCTCGAGCGCCTCGCGGCGCACTCCAAGGGTGTGGTGGTGCTTACCGGGTGCCTCGGCGGCCTCGTGCCGCAGGCCCTCTTGCAGCAGTCGCCCGACGAGGCCAGAAAGCTCCTCGGGCTGCTGCGCGAGATCGTCGACCCGGGCAAGCTCTTCGTCGAGTTGCAGGATCACGGGCTCGTCGAGCAGCCCATCGTAAACCGCATCCTGGTCGACCTCGCGCGCTCCATGGAGCTGCCGGTGGTGGCCACCAACGACGCGCACTACCTCCGCCGCGACGACGCGCAGGCGCAGCGCGCGCTCGGCTGCATCGCGGCGGGCTCGACCCTCGAAGAGGCCGAGGCCAGCGCGCACAACTCCGACGAGATGTTTCTCAAGAGCCCCGACGAGATGGCCGAGACCTTCGCGGACCTTCCCGAGGCGCTCGCGAACACCATGCGCGTCGCCGAGATGTGCAAGCTCAAGCTGAAGCTCGGCGAGCCCACGCTGCCCAACTTTCGCGACGAGTCCGGCGGCGTCGTGGCCGACATCGACAGCCACTTTGCGCGCCTGTGCCGCGAGGGCCTCGACAAGCGCTTCAAGCTCTTCGAACGGCAGAAGAAGAGGGTCGACGAGAAGAAGTACCGCGACCGGCTCGAGCTCGAGATCGGCGTGATTCAGCAGATGAAGTTTCCCGGGTACTTTCTCATCGTACAAGACTTCATCAACTGGGGTAAGGCCAACGAGGTGCCCGTGGGCCCGGGGCGCGGCTCCGGCGCCGGCTCCATCGTGGCGTACGCCCTGGGCATTACCGACATCGACCCCATCCCCTACGACCTGCTCTTCGAACGGTTCTTGAACCCCGAGCGCGTGTCGATGCCCGACTTCGACGTCGACTTCTGCATGCTCAAGCGCGAGAAGGTGATCTCGTACGTGCGCGAGAAGTACGGCCGCGACTCCGTGGGCCAGATCGCCACGTTTCAGATCTTGAAGGCGAAGAGTTGCGTGCGCGACGTCGGGCGCGTCATGGGAATGCCCTTTCAAGACGTCGACGCCATCGCCAAGCTGGTGCCCGACCCCGTGCAGGGCAAAACCGTACCCCTGAAGGAATGCCTCGCCCAGGAGCCGCGCCTCAAGGCCATGTACGATGAGAACGAGGGCACGCGCACCCTCATCGACCTCGCCATGAAGGTCGAGAACCTCAACCGACACGCGGGCATGCACGCCGCGGGCATCGTGATCTCCGAGGGGCCCCTCTGGGACACGGTGCCCGTGTTCAAGGGCTCCGGCGGCGAGATTGTCACCCAGTACGCGAAGGACGAGGTCGAGGCCGCGGGCCTGGTCAAGTTCGACTTCCTCGGGCTCACCACGCTCACCGTGCTCGATTTCGCCATCGGCATGATTCGCCGGCGGCCCGACGAGGTCGCGCGCGTCGGGAAGGGGGGCTTCCCCTTCATGCTTGAAGACATTCCCATGGACGCCAAAGACCCCGACCCGGCCCAGGCGAAGCTCGCGCGCGAGACCTTCGAACTGCTCCAGTCGGGTGAGACCACGGGGGTGTTCCAGCTCGAGTCGTCGGGCATGCAGAAGCTCTTCAAAGACCTCTGCCCAGACTGCTTCGAAGACATCGTGGCCGCCGTGGCCCTCTACCGACCGGGGCCCCTCGGCACGGGCATGGTCGAAGACTTCGTGAACCGCAAGCGCGGCAAGGCGAAGGTAAACTACCCCCACGATGACCTGAAAGACATTCTCAAAGACACCTACGGCGTCATCGTCTACCAGGAGCAGGTGATGATGATCGCGCGGCGCATGGGCGGCTACTCGCTCGGCGGCGCAGACCTTCTTCGACGCGCCATGGGCAAGAAGAAGGCAGAAGAGATGCAGAAGCAGAAGGCCACCTTCGTCGAGGGGGCCAAGAAGCTCAACTACGATGAGGCCAAGGCCGTCGAGATCTTCGACCTGCTGGAGTACTTCGCGGGCTACGGCTTCAACAAGTCACACTCCGCCGCGTACGCCCTCATCACGTATCAAACCGCCTATCTCAAGCGGCACTTCCCTGTAGAGTTCATGGCGGCCACGCTGTGCTCCGACCTCGGCAAGATCGAGAAGCTCGTAGGCACCATCAACGAGGCCCGCGCCATGGGCATCGAGGTCATGGTGCCCGACGTGAACGAGAGCGACCGCCTCTTCACGGTGATCTACGAGGCGAAGCCGGTGCCCGTGCCGCGCAGGCCCGCGAACCGCATCGAGGCCGACCCCGTACCGCCCGCGCATCCGCGTGGGCCTCGGCGGCATCAAGGGCGTCGGCGACAGCGCCATCGAGTCGATCGTCGAGGCCCGCGGGGCAGGGCCCTTTCAAGACCTCTTCGACTTCTCGACGCGCATCGACCCGCGACGGGTCAACAAGGGCGTGCTCGAGGCGCTGGTCAACTCCGGTGCCTTCGACAAGACGCTGAGCCGCACCACGGCCACGCGCGCGCAGGCCTTCGCGGCCATCGAGAAGGCCCTCGAGCGGGGCAAAGGGGCCGCCAAGGAGCGCACCTCGGGGCAGATGGGCTTGTTCTCGCTGGCCGAGACGCTTCAACCGACCTCAGGCTACCCCGACGTGCCCCCGTGGGACCTCTTGCAGCGGCTCAAGTCCGAGCGCGACGCGCTGGGGCTCTACCTCACGGGGCACCCGCTCGATCGCTATGCGGCCGAGGCCGCGCGCTTCGCCACGGTGCAGGCCGCGGGGCTGCAAGAGCGCGAGAACAGCGAAGAGGTGACCCTCGCGGGCGTGATCGAGGGGTACCGCGAGAAGGTGCCCAAATCGGGCGGGCGCATGGCCTTCTTCTTCGTCGAAGACCGCTCGGGCCGCGTCGAGGCCATCGTGCGACCGAAGACCTACGACAGCCTCGCGGGCGCGCTCAAAGAGGGCGAGGCCGTGCTCGTGACGGGCAAGGTGAAGGTCGAGTTCAAGCGCGACGACGAGGGCAACGTCGACGAAGAGGTGAACGAGGCGCAGCTCACGCGCTCGCTCTCCGTCGAGACCGTGACGCCCCTCGGCGACGCGCTGCGCGCCCGCACGCGCGGCGTGACGCTGCGCTTGAGCCCCACCACGCTGCTGCAGGTCGAGGTGGCGAAGCGCAGGCTCGCCGAGCTGCGCAAGGCCCTCGGCGAACACCCGGGCAAGTGCCCGGTGAACGCCGTGCTGAAGATCCCCGACGGCGGCGAGGTGGTGTTCGCGCTGCCGAAGTTTCGCATCGAGCCCAGCGAGGAGTTTCTCGCCAAGCTCGAGCGTATCTTCGGCGAGAAGGTGGCCGAGCTGCGAAGCTGAGCGCGCCGCGCGATTGTGCCTCGAAGCGGCCATCGTGCTCGGTGTAGTTTCGCTGCGTGAAACGCTCGCTCCTGCCGCTCGTCGCGCTCTCGTTCAGCATCGCGTCTGCCTGTGTCGGTGAGGGCGTCGTGGCGCCCGCGCGCGACGACCTCGGTCGCGACGCGGCCACCGACGCCGATGTGCTCGTCGATGCCGATGTGCTCGTCGCGCCCGATGTGCTCGTCGACGCGGCGACTCCCGACGCCGCGGTGCTCGTCGACGCCGCGGTGATCCCCGACGCCGATGTGCTCGTCGCGCCCGATGTGATGGCCGACGCCGACGTGCTCGTCGACGCGGCGGACGACGTCGCGACCACCGCCGACGCCAGCGACGACGCCGCGCGCCTCGCAGCGCCGACCGCGCTCGTGGGCACTGGCGGCGACGGCCGCGTGCTCCTGCGATGGGCCGCCGTCGACGGGGCGCTGCGCTACGCCGTGAAGCGAGGCACGGTAGCGGGCGGCCCCTACACGCGCGTCGGAGAGACCGTGGGCACGGCCTTCCTCGACGTGTCGGTCACCAACGGAAGTGCCTATTTTTACGTGGTCTCGGCCCTCGATGGCCGCAGCGAGGGCGCCGACTCCATCGAGGTGTCGGTCACGCCCGACGCGCCGCCGGGACCCGCGCTCGCGCTCACCGCGCAGGGCCTCGACGGGCGCGTCGCGCTCGCGTGGACGCGCGACCCTCGCGCGCAGCGCACACACCTCCGTCGCACCGCCGTGGCCACCGGCGCGGTGGTCGACCTCGGCGCCGTCGATGGCACTTCGTTCACCGACGAAACCGCGCGCAACGGCCTGCGCTACCGCTACACCGCCACCTCCGAGAACGAGGCCGGCGAGAGCGCGCCCACGGCGCCCGTCGAGGCGCTCCCCATGGCCGCGCCCGCGGACCTTATCGCCGTCGCCGGCGATCGTCGCGTCGACCTCTCGTGGACGCCATCGGAGGGCGCCACGGGCTACGTCCTCGAGGCCGCCACGGGCGCCGCGGGGGCCTTCGCGATGCTCGCGCGCAGCGCCCTTCCGCGCTTCAGCGACACGGGCCTCACCAACGGCGCGCTCCGTCGCTACCGCGTCGCCGCGGCGTCGGAGCTGGGCGTCGGGGCCATGTCTGCGGAGGTGAGCGCC
>CAISKJ010000150.1 GCA_903885885.1 uncultured delta proteobacterium | reverse complement strand
CGGCGCGGCAGCGAATGGCCGGTGTTTTGCGGCGCGGAATCGCGGGGCGGCGTAGGGGCGGCGGGGCGCGCGGAGCCGATGGACTCGAGCGCGCGCAGCGACGCGATGGCCGAGGGGGAGGCGGCCTCGGGCTGCGCGGCGAAGGGGTCTTCGTGGGGGACGGGGTCGGGGGATTGGAAGGTCCACGTGACGACGAGGTGCGCGTCGAGGGAGGCGTGCACCGCGGGGTCGGCGAGGAGCGGGGCGAGCGCGTCGCGCAGGGCGCCCGCGTCGCCGGGGCGGTCGAGCGGGTCTTTCGCGAGGCAGCGGTCGACGAGGGCGGCGAGGCGCGGATCGACGTGGGGCGCCGCCAGGCCGAGGGGCTTGTGGGGGTCGCGGCACGCGCGGAGAATGACGGCCGCGGCGGTGTCGCCGTCGAAGGGGAACTCGCCCGCGAGGCACTGGTAGAGCATGACGCCGAGCGACCACACGTCGGAGACGGGCGTGGCGCTGCGGGCGTCGAGCGACTGCTCGGGGGCCATGTAGTACACGGTGCCGAGGGCCTGCCCCGCGAGGGTGGCCTTGCCGGCCTCGGTGGCGTCGAGAGCGATGCCGAGGTCGAGGAGGCGCACGCGCTCGGCGCCGTCGGCGAGGCGCTCGATGAACATGTTCTCGGGCTTGAGGTCGCGGTGCACCACGCCCTTCGCGTGGGCGGCCGTGAGGGGATCGAGGAGCGCGGCGATGTGCGCGAGCGCGCGGGCCTGCGTGACGTCGCCCCGGACGATGCGCTGCGCGAGGTTCTGGCCCTCGAGGAGTTCCATCGCGAGGAAGGGCACGGGGCCGTCTTCGCTCACGTGGAGCCCGGCGTCGAAGACCGTCACGATGGCCGGGTGGCCGATCTTGGCGCCGAGGCGAACCTCGCGCAGAAAGCGCTCGAGGCTCGCGTCGTTGCGCGCGAGGCGTCGGTCGAGCACCTTGAGCGCCACGCGCTGCGTCGTGAGCACATGGCGGGCGATGTAGAGCTCGCCCATGCCCCCCGTCGCGAGGTGCCGCTCGATCTCGTACTTGTCACCCACCATGCGAGGTCGATGGTTCACACCCGACATGCGCCACGCTACGCCGCGTTCGGCGCCTCCGTCACTTCGATGCCACGGGACCGCAGACGATGTCGACACGCTTCGCGCCTCCACGTCGGGGTACGATGCTGTGAGCCGCCATGGATTTGCTCCGCGTCTTCGCCGCGCGTGCGCATCGGCACTCGGCGCGATGCGGCGCTTGACCCTCGGGGTGCGTTGTGGTTGCTGTTGCGCCCTATGTTCGACTCGCTGCTTTCTGCGACGAGACGCACGCTTGGGCCGACTGCCTGGCTGGTGGGAAATCTTGCCTCACCCGAGTATGCCCAGGCGATGACGGAGCTCGAGGTGCTCGCTCGCGCGGACTCTGACCGCGTCGAACGCGCGGTGCGAAACCGCCTGCACCGCTATTTGACCTACTGCCTGCGGTACAGCCCCTACTGGCAGGAGCGCTGGCCTTCGGCGTGGCGCACCTTCCGCGAGGAGGAGGTCCACGCGGTGCTCGCCGAGCTGCCGCCGCTCCGCAAGGAAGACCTCCGGCTGCACCACGAGGCGCTGCGCATCCCGCCGAGCGCGCGGCGGTCGAACGACGGCTTCCCCGCGTCGCCGGGCCAGCACGAGAACTTCTCCGGCGGCTCGACGGGCGTGCCCACGCGCGTGTGGCAGGACGCGCGCTTCACCGCCCGCAACCGCGCGGTGATGGACCACGCGTACCGCTCGCTGGGCGTCTCGCCGGGGCGGCCGACCTTCTTCGTCTGGGGGTCGAACAACGAGCTCGTCGCGATGGGCGCCACGCTCCGCAAGCGCGTGAGCACCTGGGCGCGCGGGCTCATCCCGATGCCGTCGTTCTCGCTCGGGCCCGAGAAGGTGCGCGAGTACGCCGCCAGCATCGACGCGCAGGTCTCCGTCGACCAGGCCATCTGCTTCGTCTCCGCGCTCGACACGGTGACCCGCATCGCCGAGCGCGAGCAGATCCCGCTGCGTCGCATTCGGCGCATCGTCACGGGGGGCGGCAAGCTCCACGACGAGGTGCGCCAGCGCGCGCGCCGCGTGTGGGCCGACGACGTGTTCGAGATCTACGGCACGCGCGACATCGGGCTCGTGGGCGTCGAGGCCCCCGACCACGATGGCATCGTGACCTTTCCCTGGCACAACTACGTCGAGGTGCTCGACGAGGGGCGCCCCGTGGGCGACGGCGAGACCGGCGAGGTGCACGTCACCTGCCTGCAGAACCACGCGTTCGCCCTCATTCGCATGTCGCTCGGCGACGTGGCCCGCCACCGCGACCGCCGCCCGGGGTGGAACCGCGCGCGCATCGCCGACGTGCTGGGCCGCAGCGCCGAGCACCTCACGGCCTCCGATGGGCGCCGCGTCGACCCGGCCTCGGTGATCCACCTCCTGGGCGTGCTCGAGGCGCGGCCGTGGGTGCGGCGCTTTCAGCTCCAGCAGCGCTCGCCGAGCGTCTCCGACCTGCGCATCGAGGTGTGGAACCACCCCGGCGCCGAGGCGCTCGAGGCCTACCGCGCGCACCTCAACGGCGTGCTCGCGCGCGTGCTCGGCGACGACCTCGCCCTGCGCGTCGAGGTGGTCGATGAGATCCCCGCCGCGCCTTCGGGCAAGCACTTCTACTGCATCGGTCTGAGCGAGAGCATCCAGCCATGACGCTCCCCTCGCGCCGCGTGGCCGTGCGCCGCGTGGCGGGCGCCCGCTACGACGACGCCCTCGTGGCGGCCGCCGTGCGCGCCGCCATCGCCGACGTGGGCCTCGACGGCGCGAACGCCCACACCGATGGGTGGAACCCCTTCGGCGCCCTGGTGCGCCCCGGCGGCACGGTGCTCGTGCTGCCCAACTTCGTGTTTCACAAGCGCCCGTCGGAAGACGCCGCGCGCTTCGAAGCCAAGTGCACGCAGGCCGCCGCGCTGCGTCCGCTCGTCGAGCTCGCGCGCCGCGCCGTCGGCCCCGCGGGGCTCGTGCGCGTGGGCAACGCGCCGGTGCAGAGCGGTGTGTGGGAGTCCGTGCTCGACGACACGGGCACGCGCGCGATGCTCGCCGCGCTCGACCGCGAGGGCGCGCGGGTGGAGCCCATCGACCTGCGGGGCTGGGTGCTCGACCGCGACCTGCGCGGCAGCGCGCGCGCCGAGGGCGTCTCCGTCGACCTCGGCAGCGCCAGCCTCCTCGACGTGCTCGGCGGCGCCGACGCCTTCCGCGTGACCCACTACGACCCCGCGCGCACGGGGCGATTTCACGGCCCGGGGCGCCACGTGTACCGCCTCGCGCGGGCCGCGCTCGAGGCCGACCTCATCGTGTCGGCGCCGAAGCTCAAGACGCACAACAAGGTGGGCGTCACGCTGGCGCTCAAGGGCTGCGTGGGCACCATCGCCGAGAAGGATTGCCTCGCGCACCACCGCCGCGGCGACGCCCGCCGGGGCGGCGACGAGTACCCGCGCGCGAACCCCCTCCTCGCGCTGCGCACGGCCCTCGGCGAGCGCGTGTGGCGCGAGGGCGAGGCGGGGCGCGCGACGCTCCTCGGTCGTCGCCTCGACATGGCGCTGAGCTTCGTGGCGCACCGCGCGGGCATGGCCACCGGCGGGAGCTGGTCGGGCAACGACACCTGCTGGCGCATGGCGGTCGACATCGCGCGGTGCCTGCGCTTCGCCGACCGCGAGGGCGTGCTGCGCGAGGCGCCGCAGCGGGCGCACGTGGCGCTCCTCGACGGCGTGGTGGGCGGCGACGGCGACGGCCCGCTGGCCCCGTCGCCCGTTCGCAGCGGGTGCGTGGTGTTCTCGGCAGACCCCTTCGCGGCCGACGCGGCGGGCGCTTCGGTGATGGGCTTCGACCCGCGGCGGTTGCGCATCGTCGCGGGCGCCTCGGGGCTCGCGCGCTACCCCGTCACGGCGCTGCGCCTCGACGACGTCGCGGCCTCCCTCGACGGCGCGCCCGTCGCGCTCGAGGCGCTCGCGGGGCGCGTGAGCCCGCGCTTCAACGCCGCGGGCGGGTGGCGCGGGGCCATCGAGGCGCGCTGACCTACGTGGGGAGGCCGTTCTCGCGGCGGGCGCGCTTGCAGGCCTCGCTGCCAGCCTCGACGCGCTTGCAGGCCGCGGGGCGCAGCGCGTAGACCTCGCAGCGCACGCGCCGCCCGAGGGAGCCGCGGAGGGCCGTGCAGCGCTGGCCCGCGTCGAGCTTGAGGTGCGCGTCGCCGGCGTCGTTGAACACCACGTAGCGCTCGACGAGCTTCGTGTGCTTGAGGAGCGCGTCGCGCGGGGTCACGGTGACGTACTCGGTGTAGGCCTCGGCGCGGTTCTCCTGGGGGTTCACGCAGCAGGCGCCGCAGCGGGTGCAGTCGAAGGGATCCATCGGGGTGCGGCGCGCTCAACCCTTCGCGACGAAGGCGTCGAGGCCCTTCGCGGCCTGGCCGCGGACCTTGTTCTGCACGAGGGGGCTCCACCCGAGGAGCACGCCCGGGAGGCCGAGGGCCATGCGCGTCCACCGCCAGAAATCGAAGGTGTCGGCGTGGCGCACGATGAGCCCGTCGCGAAACTCGAAGCGCGCCTCGATGACGTTGTGCACCGCGCGGCCCGTGCCCGAGAAGGTGTACCAGGCCTCCCAGTGCGCCGAGCCGGCGCCGTCGTCGGCGCGAAAGGCCGAGGCCTCGACCTTGAGGTCGGCGGCGCGGCCCGTGAGCATCTTCCACATGGCGCCCGCGCGCGCGCCGCGCAGGTCGGTGAACACCGGGTCGGAGAAGTGAACGTCGGGCGCGTAGCACGCCGCCATCGCGGCGCCGTCGCCGCGCGCGAAGGCCTCGTAGAACCGTCGAATGAGTGCTTCGTTGGGGTGCATCGGGCGGCGAGTACACCACAGCCTCGCGCCGCGCGACATCGGCGCTTGACCGGGCGCGTGCGCGGGCGCTTCCATCGCGGCGATGCTGTCACCCGCCGCGCGCGAAGGCCTCGACGCTCGACTGCGCGCGCTGAGCGCCTGGGGCCCATGGCCCTGGTCCGCCCTCACCGCGGCCCTGGCGCTCGAGGTGTACGCGCGCTCGCTCCGCAACGGCTTCGTCTTCGACGACGTGCCCGCGGTGCTCCACAACGACGTCGTGCGCGGGCCCTTCTCGCTCGCGCGGATCTTCACGACCGACGCGTGGGGCGTCGCGCTCGACCGGAGCGGCGACCCCGACGCCTACCGCCCGCTCACCGCCCTCACGCTCGCGCTCGACTGGCACCTCGGCGGCGGCAGGCCGTGGGTGTTTCACGCCACCAACGCGGCGTTGCACGCGCTCGCCGCGGCGCTCGTGCTGCGCCTCGCGTGGGGGCGCCTCTCCTCGAACGTCGGGGCCGTCGCGGCCGGCGCGGTCTTCGCCGCGCACACGCTCCACACCGACGCGGTGTCGCCCGTGGCGGGGCGCGCCGAGGTGCTCACGCTCCTCGCCGCGATGGCGGTGTACGCGCTCCACGGCCGCGCGGGGCGGGCGTCGCGTGCGGGGGCTGCCCTGGCGCTGCTGGCGGGGCTCCTCGCGCGCCCGTCGGCCCTCGTGGCGCTGCCGCTGGTGATGGTGCGCGACGCGCGTGAGGGCGTTCCGCTGCGCGCCTGGCCCGCGCGCTACGCAGGGTACGCGGCCTCGCTGGCGACGGTGGCGGCGCTG
>CAISKJ010000149.1 GCA_903885885.1 uncultured delta proteobacterium | reverse complement strand
CCGTCACGGCCCCGAATCTCGCCCACCTGAAGTACGCCAAGAGGCGAGAGGAACGCCTCGACGAGATCACGAAAACGCTTCTGCATTAGGCACTTCGGAGAAATCGCCGCAGGCCGGACACGAAATACTTTACGCTACCCGGTAGCGCCCCGCGCGCGCGGCGCGGTCGAGCGCCTCGCGCGCGAACACGTCAGCGTCGATACCAAGCTGATGCTCGTCGAGCACGAGCGTCAACGGATCGAGCGTCGCCCACGGCAGCGCCGCGGCGTCGCCCCCGATGCGCTCGCGGCTCGCGAGGCGCAACAGCACCACGGAGCCGCGCTGCAGGCGCACGCGCTCGGCCCCGCGCACCGCGTCGAGCGGAATCACCACCTCGCCGCTTCGCACGCGCATGCGCAGCGACGCGTCGTCGAAGCCCTCGAAGCGCATGCGCTGTCCGTGGCGCGGGTCGCGCGCCACCGCGAGGTCGCGCCACCCGCAGAAGGCGATGTGCGCGAGAAGCGCCGCGACGGCCGCGAAGGTCCACGGCGGCGCCCACGCCAGGCGGCTGTGTCGCGAGCCCGTCGCCGCGGCCGCGCACCCTGCGAGAAGTAGCAGCGGCGCCAGCGCGCGCAGGGCCGCTCCCGCGCGAATGTGGGCGACGCCTCCGCGGTCTTCGACCATCGCACCCGCCGCGATGAGCAGCGCCGCCAGGAGCCCGGCGCCCATCGGAGACGCAAACGCCGCCACGCCGCGGCCCATCGACGAGAGCAGCACCAGCGGCAGGAGCATTCCGAAGTACGAGATCGTGCGGACGCGAACGTCGAGCAGAAGGGGCATCGCGCGCGCCTCGTCAGCCGCCGTCGGGCGCGCCCGCGTCGAGCGCGGTGCAACGGAGCCCGGCGTCGCCGTCGACGCAGGTGTTGATCGCGTAGCGGAGCCACGCGGCGATGCGGTTGAGCGCGTCGCCCGCGATGAAGGGCGCGGTGAGCGTGGTCCCCGGGCAGCCCGCGAAGAAGGTGGAGTTGTAGGTCTGCGCCGCGCCCGCGCCGCGCGTCACGGTGAGCGCGAGGTCGTTGAAGTCGGCGCCGCAGCCGAGCGTGGCGGTGGTGCGCAGCGCGCTCATCTCGGCCGCGAGCGCGGTGCGGGTGGCGTCGTCGAGCGTCACGGCGCTGTTCACGCGCTGGCGACCTTCGCAGCCCACGTGGCGGAGCGCGCCGCGCGCGACGTCGTAGGTGTACGTGTGGTCATTGCCGTCACACCCCGGCATGATCGGAGGCGTCGGAAACCCGCCGCTCACGCGCAGCGAGAAGCTCACGATCGCCGACGACCACACCGCCTCGCTCACCGCATCGGTCGCGATGGTCGCATCGCGCGCGGCATCGGCCGTGGTGCTCACGTCGGGCGCGCTCGCGGTGACGGGCGTGGACCCGCATCCCATCTGCACGAGGCCCCACAGGGCGACAGATCGAACAAGCTTCTGGCTCAACATGGCCCGGTTGCTCCTTTGCGCGGTGGTGTCGCTCGACGCTCGCGCCGGGGAGAGCATCACCCGTGCCGCGCTCACATGCGGCCGCTCAGCGCTGCGCGCCGCCGACGATCCAACGGCGCACGGTGTCGACGTCGGCCGCGGGGAGCGCGGGGCCTCCGCGGGGCATCGCGACGCCGCACGAGGGAGTGCCCGCGATTTTGAGGTAGAGCTCGCTGCGCGCGGGGTCGCCCGCGACGACGCGTACGCGACCTCCGCCCGCGCACGTGGCGCCTGCCGTGGGGCGGCCGACGAGCGCGGTGTACGCCGTTGCGGCCACGCTGAGATCGAGCGCCCCGGACGCGCCGTGGCACCGCACGCACGCGCGCTGAAAGATGGTGTTCACTGCCGCGTACGTGACCGCGCCGGCGTCGGCCGTCGCATCGACCCGCGCGTCGGCCGTCGCATCGACCCGCGCGTCGGCCGTCGCATCGCGCGCATCGGTGGTCGCATCGCGCGCAGCATCGACGCTCGCGTCGGCCCTCGCATCGATCGTGGCGTCGACCATCGCATCGCGCGTGGCGTCGACCGTCGCGTCGACGGGGCCCGCGTCGGGCGCACCTCCGTCGAGGTCGAGCCAGCGGGCGAGGGCGGCGCGCTCGTCGTCGGTCAGCGCGGCGGGGGGCGGGGGCATCGAGCGCTCGGCGACGGCGCGCGTGCGAACGTTCGCCCGCGAGCGCTGCCAGCTCGCGTAGGTGGTGAGGTCGAGGTTGCCGCTGCCGCCCGCGAGGTGACAGGGAACGCAGCGCCGTGCGAACACGGGCCGCACGGTCTCTTCCCACAGGCGCAGGTCGGGCGAATCGATGGCGGTGTAGCGCGCGAGGCGAGCGCCGGCGAGCACCCACACGTCGCCGCT
>CAISKJ010000148.1 GCA_903885885.1 uncultured delta proteobacterium | reverse complement strand
GGCGCGCGTGTGCGTGCCCCGTCCGGGGGTGCCGTGCCTCTGAAGAGCCGCGCTCCGCGTGCCGCGGCGCTCGTCTGTGCGCTGCTGGTCTCGGCGGTCGCCCGGCCGTCCTTCGCCGAGGCGCCGCGCTGCGACGGCCACGACCTCGAGGTCTCGCAGCGCGCGCACGCCGAAGGCCTCGTACACTACCGTCGCGCCACCGGACGGGACATCGACGCGCGCGAGATGGAGCTCGCCCTCGCCGCGTTCGACGTCCAGTGCGCTGCGGGCGACGACGCCGCGCTCGAATTGCGCGCCTACGCCCTCGCGGGCCTGCGCCGCTTCGTCGACGCCGCCGAGAGCCTCGACATGTACCTCGTCGCGCACCCGCTCACGACCCTCGCGCCCGCCGCGAGCGCGCGCATCGGGGAGCAGCGCGCGCAGATTCTCGCCCAGGTCGCCACCCTCTCGGTCGCGTGCAGCGTCGACGGCGCCACGGTCACCCTCGACGGACGCGTCGTGGGCGCGGCGCCCATCACCGAGCAGCGCCTCGCCGAAGGTGAGGTCTCGCTGCGGGTCGAAGCGCCCGGCTACGAGGCCGAGACACGCAGCGTGCGCCTCGCGGCGGGATCCTCGCGCAGCGAGTCCTTTGTGCTTCGCCCGCTCCCGCCGCCGCCGCCACCGCCACCGCCACCGCCACCGCCACCGCCGATCGTTCGGCCCCGAACCATCGCGCCGGTTGCGGTGGACCCTGCGCGCGCGGCCCCGCAGGCATCGTCGCCGGTCTCGGGCGCTGTCATCGGGAGCGCCGTAGGGGCGGGGGTGATGGCCCTCGCGGGTGTGGGCTTCACCGCGTGGCGCGTCGAGCGCACCGCCGCGTACGAGCGCGTCTGCTACGACCCCCGCGCGCTCCTCTGCGATGCGGCGCTCGCCGAACACGACGCGGCGGCGGCGCTGCAGCTCGCGTCTTTCGTTGCGGCGGGCGGCTTCGCGGCGTTGTCGTTCATCCTCTGGCGCACGGGCTCGACCGCGACGGGCCGCGCGCAAGCAACGCGGTGCCTCCCAACGACGAACGGCGTCGGCTGCGTGTTCGCGTTCTAGGCCCTGGTGCACGGACCTAGAAGCAATACCCCGGAGCGCGTTACAGTCGGCGCCGTGAAGGGTACGCGACGCCCTGTATTCTCCGCGCTCTTCGTTGCCCTCTGGTGCGGATGCAGCACGCCGTACATCCCCGATGCGGGCAAGGTCGACGACGCGCCGAAGGCCGACGTCGAGACGCCGCGGGACGCCGATCGACCCCCCGACGCCCCCGCCGTCGATGTGTCCCCGACGGACGCGAGCCTCGACAGCGCGGAGGCCCCGGTCGACGCGCTCCCGCTCGCCGATGTCGCAGACGCTGCGATGGAAGACGCCCGCGACGCGACCCTCGACGACCGCGTCGATGCCGTCGCCGATGCCCCCGCCGACATACGCGTCGATGCCCTCTCCGATGGGGCGGCAGACGCGCGACCGGACGCGCCCTCGACCGACGCGCCCTCGACCGATGTGGCTGTCGCCGATGTGGCCGCCGCCGATGTGGCCGCCGCCGATGTGGCCGCCGACGTCGCCATCGATGGGGGGGCGCCGCCCTGCGTCGCGGGCGCGGCGTTCATCGCGGCGGGGAGCTTCATGATGGGGAGCGATCTGCTCGCGTTTCCCAGGCCGATCCCTGTGCATCTCGTGAGCCTCTCGGCCTTCTGCATCGACGTCACGGAGGTGACGGCGGCAGCCTACGCGGCGTGTGTGAGCACGAGCCGCTGCGCGCCGGCAGACTCCGCCGCGGGCTGCAACGGGACCGCGCCCGCCCGTGCGATGCACCCCATCAACTGCGTCGATTGGGCGCAGGCGCGCGCGTACTGTCAGAGCCGCGGCGGCGACCTCCCCACCGAGGCTCAGTGGGAGTTCGCGGCGCGCGGCCCGGCGATGCGCGACTTCCCATGGGGCGCCGACGCCACCGCCGCAGCGACCTACGCGTGCTGGAGCGGCGGGCGAACGTCGACGTGCCCGGTGCACACCCACCCGCTGGGTGACACGCCGACGGGGGTGGCCGATCTCGCGGGCAACGTGCGCGAATGGGTGCTCGACTGGTACACGGCCGTGTATTCGCTGACGCCGGTGATGGATCCGACGGGCGCGTCGTCGGGCACCGAGCGGGTGCGCCGCGGCGGCAGTTGGGTGGTCGAGACAAACCCGCCGCGCGCGCTCAACGCGGCGTATCGCGGTGGCTTCGGCCCGCCCACGGAGCGCCTTCCCCAGGTGGGCTTTCGTTGCGTATATCCCGCGCGGCGCTGATCGATGCGCGCACCGGGCGCATCCGCAGTGACGGACCCAAGACGCTCGGCGACGAGCGCCCGCGCGCACGACGCCGCTCGCCGCATGCAGGAGGCGCTCAACGAGAAGGTGAGGTGCACCACCGGGTGAGTCCCGACGCGCGCCTGACGCGCGAGCGTGCCGCGCTGATCCTCGGGGCGGGCGCACCGACCGCGCCCTGCGCTGCGGGACGGCCCGCACCGCTGCATCGGGTCAGCGGTCGCCGGCGGACCAGGGCTCGATCGGCCCGCGGCGCGCGAAGAGGTACGGGCCCGCGGTGGCGCCCCACACCTGCGTGTCGGCGGCGTTGAACCCGCGATCCCACGACGAGAAGCCGGTGGCGCGCAGCACGACCTCGCTGGTGGCGTAGGCGGCGCCCATGAGGGTGCTCTCGCACGCGCGCCCGTCGGTGCCGCCCTCGAAGCGGTCGCCCATGCGGGTGAGATGCACCGCGCAGCCCGCGCGCTCGACGACGTCGTCGGGGGTGAAGGTCTCGCGCGCGGGGTCGGCGCAGAGGCCCACGTACGCCGTGGGGTTGTTGAGTTCGAACACCCGCGACACGGCGCGGTCGTCGGCGCCGTCGCGCTCGACGACGTAGAGCCGCTGCCGGTAGGGGGCCATGCCGGTGCGCGACTGCTCGAGGTAGAGCACCCGCTCGCCGAGGAGGGGCGCGGCCACCCGGCACGCCTCGACGCGAATGGACAGGTAGCGCGTGTCGGAGAGCGCCTGCGCGCCGGAGTCGAAGCGCCCCACGAGGTGCCGGAACACCGCGTTCTCCACAGGCTCGACGGGGACGGCCGCGTCGGGCGTGCTCGCGTCGGGCGTGCTCGCGTCGGGCGCGTCGGCGGCGGGTGCGTCGGCGGCGGCGTCGGGAGGCGCGGTGGTGCTATCGCCGCAGCCGACGAGGGCTGCGCAGAGCGCGATCAGAAGGTGTCGATGCACGGCGGAGTTCCTCACTGGGCGACGGTGTCTGGGAGCGATCAGGGGAGGGTGCAGAAGGTGGTCGCAGCGCATCGTCCCGCGGCGCACGCCCCGCTCTGGCACTCGTAGGGGAGCGAGCACGGCGCGCCGTCGCGTGCGAGCGCGACGCAGCGATCGCTACGACCGATGTCACAGAAGCCGTCGCGGCACACGCCCAGCAGACGGACGCCCATCGCGCAGGTGTCGCCGACGTTGAGCGGCGCGGTGGCGACGGCGGTGCAACGACTGGCGTCGCACTCGACGCCCGTCGCGCAGACGCGGAGCTCGGGGGCGATGCCGCACGCGGCCCCCAGCGGGGCGACGGCGCGGCAGGTGCCCGTCCCGCTGCCGACGACGGCGCAGCGCCCGGCGGTGCCGCCGCAGCAGAAGGCCCGCGCGGGGTCGCAGTTGCCGTAGATGGCTCCGCCCACGCCGTCGGCGATGGCGGCGCAGGGGGCGCCCTCGGCGTCGGTGCGCGCGAACATCCGCCGCTGCGCGGCGCCGCCCTCGGGCGCTCCGAAGCCGAAGCAGGTTCCGTCGAGGAGGGCCTCGCTCACCGGCGCGCCGCAGGCCGCGTCGGCGAGGCGCCCGAGGCAGGCGTCGGCCTCCGAGGGGCGAAAGCTCACGCGCCCGGCGAGCGCGGCCCGCACCCAGCCGCCGAGGGGGACCACGGCGTACACCTCGGCGAGCAGCGGCGCGCAGGCCGCGCGATCGAGGACGCCGTCGGCGGGGATGCGATCGCGCAGCGCGGCGAGCTGCGGCGCAGCGCGGAGCGGCGCGAAGAACGACGCGCGGCTCGCCGCATCGCAGCAACGGTAGAGGGCGCCGCACAGGCCCCG
>CAISKJ010000147.1 GCA_903885885.1 uncultured delta proteobacterium | reverse complement strand
CGACCGCGCCGCCCTCCTCGGGGGCCGAGCTCATCTCGGTGCCCGTGGCCGACATCGACACGATGCTGCGCCAGATGCGCGTGTGGCTCTTCAACCCGCCGCCGGGCGCGACGGGCTACGGCCTCACCCCGCGCCCCGACGCGCGCGGCCTGTGGGCGCTGCTCCCGAGCTGCAGGCCTCGGCAGGCCGACGCCCCGCGCGACCCCGGCCCCATCGACCGCGTGGTGATCGAGGCCGTCGGCGACGGGGGCGCGAGCGTCACCAACATGGACCCGCTCGGCGTCGCACCGGGCGCCGAGTCGCGGCGCGTTCAGTCCTTCGTGGTGCCCGCGAGCGTGGGGCGCGTGCGGGTGCGCATTATGGGGCTCAACAGCGTGGTTCGCTACGAAGCCGTGGTCAACGCCGACCGCCTCGTCGAGCTCCCCGCCCCCGCGGGCACCGCCACGCCGGCGGGCTTCAACTTCACCCTCGCGCAGTATCCCGCGCGCTGAGCGCGCTCACACCATCATCTGGTCGGCGAAGCCCTCGCGCACGAGCCAGGCCTCGACGGCCTCGGCGTCGTTGTGCGCGAAGTAGAGGGCGAAGCCCGCGCGGTCGCCGACGGGGCGCTCGACGACCCACACCGCCGCGCCCGCGGCGGCGCCCTTGCACACCTGCGGCGCCACGCGCGGATACGGCTGCGACACTTCGATCGGCGGCCTCGCTACGAGCAGCACGCGCACGAGTTCGGACCACAGCCCCTTGAGCACGCCCGCCACGAGGTAGCGCAGCGCGCTCGACGCGTGGTGCTCGAGATCGGGGCCCTCGGAGGTGCCCGTGGGCGCGCGCAGGAGCACGAGGGGCGGGTCTTCGTCCTCCCGCGTGAGGCCGGGCGCGAGGAGCACGAGCTCGTCGTCGTCGAAGGCGATCACGCGGTGGTCGTCGGAGATGCGCGCGGCGACCTCGTCGTAGCGCACGTCGCGCGACGACCAGTCGCGGAGCATGTCGAGGGCGGCCTCGCGCGCGCCGGGGTCGTCGGGCGGCGCGCAGCGCTGCGAGAGGGCGCTGTGACCGAACACCTCCCAGAACCACCGGAGCGCGCGGGGGAGCTGCGCGGGCACGGCCACGTCGCGGCGGCTCATGCGGTACGGCGGGCACGCCCGCGAGACGTCGCGCGCGAGCGCCTCGAGTTCGTCGCGGAGCGCGTCGTCGAGCGAACCTGGCGGCGGAGTGCTCACGGGCGCGGGAGGATGCACCAGTTCGGCCCCGCGCGGGGCGGAGTTTCCACGCGACGGGCGAGAGGTGTTAGGAGCCGACCGGTGGCAGCCCTCACGTTGCACTCGGTCGAGGCGACCCTCCAGCGGCTCTTCATTCGCGCCGAGGGCACCACCCTGCGCGCCGAGGACCGCAAGAAGGCGCGAGAGCTCCACGCGCTCTTGCCCGAAATGGCGCCGCACCTCGCGCCGGGGCGCGTGCTCGTCGACGCCGCGGCGGGCCGCGCGAGCGTCGGCCTCATGGCGCAGGAGCTCCTCTCGCCCTGCGACCTCGTGGTGATCGAGCGCGCCGCCGACCGCGTGCGAGCCTGCCGCGAAGCCGCCGCGCAGCGCGCGAACCCGTCGCCCGTCGACGTGCGCGAGGCCGACGTGGCCGACCTCGCCGCGTGGCCCGAGGCCCCCGACCTCGTCGTGGCCCTGCACGCGTGCGGCCCCGCGTCGGACCACGTCATCGACGCCGCCGCCGCGCGGCGCGCGCGAAGGCTTCTGCTCATCCCGTGCTGCGTCGGCGCGGGCGTCGCGTTCGCGGCGACGGCGCGCGCGGCCGTCGCGCGGTGGCCTGTTCCGCGGCAGTCGGCCGTGCGGTTGCGCCTCGAGCACGGGCTCATCGACGCGTGGCGCACGCTGCGCCTCGAGGCCGCGGGCTACGAGGTCACCGTGGCGCCCTTCGTGGCCCCGACGGTGACGCCGTACAACCTCGTCTGGCGCTGCCGCCGCGTCGGTCAACCCGACGTCATGGCGCGTGCCGCGGCGCAGCTCCGAGAGATTATGTCACTCGGCGGTTGATCATCTCGCAGAGGCCTTTGAGATGTGACGCTGGAGGAATACACTCTCTCTTCAGGTTGAACTCGTGATGCCCCGGTGGTGGCTCCCTACAAGCCTGACGGTGTGCGCCCTCCTCCTGCTGAGCCCCTCAGCCGACGCGCAGACTCGTCGACGGCACCGCCGCCGTTATCGCGGCGACACGGCGGCGGCGCTCGCAACGCCCGTCATCGCAACGCCCGCAGGCCCTCCCGCGGCGCCTGCGAGCGCGGTGCGCGAAGACGTGCCCATTCTCTACGCGGCGCCGGGCTACGTGCCGCCCAACCCGTACCGCGCGGGCGGCTCCGTGGGGCGTCGCTTCGGCCCCGTGCCCGAGAACGACATTCTCGCCACGCTGCGCACCGCGCCCGTGCGCGGCAACCTGCGCAACTACGGCAACACGTCGGTGAACATCCGGGTCGATTTCCCCGGCCCCATCGACGGGTCGTACAAGCCCTCGGAGCTCCGCCATGAGGAGCATTGGCGGGCCGAGATCGCCGCGTTTCGTCTGAGCCAGCTCTTGGGGCTCGAGTGCGTGCCGCCGGCGGTGTTCCGCGTCGTGCCTGAAGAAGACCTGCACACGGGGGCGCGCTACGGCGTGACCTTCTCGGGCGGCGTGGCGCGCGGCGCGATGATCTATTGGGTGCCGGTGCTCCGACCTTCGGGCGTGGGGAGCCCCGACTCGCTCTCGTACTGGTCCGAGCGGCTCACGGCGGGCGTCGTGCTCGCCGACGCCGAGCGGCCCCGCGCGCACGAGGTGTCCGACCTCATCGCGTTCGATTTTCTCATCGCCAACTGGGACCGCTGGAACGGGCTGAACACCCTCGAAGACGGCGACGGTCACCTGGTGTTTCGCGACAACAACGCGGGCTTTCAGGTGCCCCTGCGCTCGTCGCGCTACCGCCGCGTGCTCGGGTGGCTGCACCGCTCGCAGCGCTTCTCGCGCTCGCTCGTAGGCCGCGCGCGGGCCCTCACGCTCGGGACCCTGCGCGACGCGATGGCCGACGACACCGACGGCAACAACACGCAGCTGCTCACCGACCCGCAGCTGCGCGAGGTGCTCCGCCGGCGCGACGTGATGGTCGCCTACGTCGACGCCCTCGTGCGGCGCTACGGGCAGACCGCGGTGTACGCGTTTCCGTGAGGGCGCGGGCGGCGCCCGCGGGTCACACGACGAGCTGACGCAGCTCGCCCTGGTGGCGCTCGGCGTACACCGAGAGCACGTCGAGCGAGTCTTGGATCTCGCTCGCGTCGAGGTCGCTCAGGGGCAGCTCGACCGACAGGATGACGTCGCCGTCTTCGTCGAGCGAGAAGCGCGCGAGCAGGAGCTCGCCGTTGAGCTTGAGGAGGCGCAGGTAGAGCTTCTCGGCCTTGTCGGCGTCGCCCGGGAGCCGCACGATCGGCAGCACGAGCAGCTTGCACCAGCCGTCGTCGACCTGGATCACCAGAGGGAACGCCCCCGTACGGCCGCGAAAGCTCGAGCGCCAGGTGCCCGGCGCCAGTGAGATCACGGGCCATCCGAGCTTCTGCAAGTGCCCCTCGACCTTGCGCACGTCTTCCTTCGTGGTGGCTCGCACGGCGGCGACGGTAGCCCGAAGCGACGCGCGCACTCAAGCGTTGCGCACCCCTTCGACGCAACCAATACGGCCCACGGTGCTTCCAACAAGGGATTCGCTGCGCGCAGACAATCGCTCGAGCGAGCGTGTAGCCTGCGAGCAGACAAAGCCCCATTGATGTCGACCCGCCCCATGGCCCCCCGGTCTCACATTCTCGTCGTCGACGACGACCGCTCCATTCGCCGCTCGCTCGAGAAGTTTCTCGGCGACCTCGGATACGCCGTATCCACCGCGGAGGATGGCCTTGCGGGCCTCGCGGCCATCGAGCAGGGCGGCGTCGACCTGGTGCTCCTCGACCTCGGCCTCCCGGGCCTCGACGGCCTCGAGGTGCTCGCGCGGCTCCAGGGCCGCGAGGGGTGTCCCCCCGTCGTGGTGATCACCGCGCGCGACGACATGCGCTCCACCATCGCGGCCACGCAGCGCGGCGCGTGGGACTACCTGGTGAAGCCCCTCGACATCGAGCGCCTCAAGATCTCGGTGCGCCGCGCGCTCGAGTCGGGCGAGCTCTCGCGG
>CAISKJ010000146.1 GCA_903885885.1 uncultured delta proteobacterium | reverse complement strand
GTGAGCGATCGCATCCGCGTGGTGTCCATCGTCGATCGCTTTCTCGAGCACGCGCGCGTCGTGGCCGTGGAGAACGGCGGGGCGCGCGAGGTGTACCTCTCGTCGGCCGACTGGATGCCGCGCAACTTCGACCGCCGCGTCGAGGTGTTCTTCCCCGTGGAGCATCCGCCCATGGCGCAGTGGATCTTCAACGAGGTGCTCGGCGTGCAGCTCGCCGACAACGTGAAGATGCGCGTGATGCGCGCCGACGGCACCTACGAGCGCCGCGTGCCCGCCGAGGGAGAGGCCCCGCTGCGGTGCCAGAGCCGCTTCATGGAATCGGCGCGCGAGCGGGCGCGGGCGAAGAACACGGGGCCCGTGTCGCCGTTTCGTCTGCGCCCCAACGTGTCGGTGCCCGCGGCGCCCATCGAGCACACGCAGCAGACCGCCCTCCCCCCGCGCCGCCGACGCAAGCGCGGCCCATAAACAGCACCTTACGGGGCGTCGACGAGCAGCCCCTGCTTGACCAGCCACGTCGCGACGAACGCGGCCGCCCACGGCGGCCTCGCGTCGAGGCGCGCCGTGACGAAGGCCACCACCGCGCCGAAGCTCCGCGGCGTGGCGGCCCACGCGCGCGTGGCGCTGAGGTCGGCAGCCGTGATGAGCGAGGCGAGCTCGGGGTAGATCACCGCCTCGGCGCGCTTGGGGTGCGCCACCAGCATGCGCCCCGCGTCGATGCGCTCGGTGACGAAGTGGCCGAAGAGCGCGTCGTAGTCGAGGCGCAGCGGGTGCCTGCGCGCCGACGGCTGCCACGGCGCGGTGGCGAGCGCGCGCCAGTGCGACTCCAGCTGGGCGACGACGTGGCGCCAGTCGTAGCGGTCGCGCGCGCGCGCCGCCGCGGCCGCGCCGAGGCGCTTGCGGCGCTCGGCGTCGACGGTGAGGGCGCGCAGGGCGTCTTCGAGGGCCGCGAGGTCGACCTCGACGGACTGGCCCAGCACGAGGTGGAGCGGGCGCTCGTAGAGCAGCGGCGCCAGCTCGGACAGCTCGCTCCACGAGGGCCCGAGGCGCGTGGCGACGCGGATGCCCACGGCGTCGTCGACGGTGTCTTTGTAGCCGTCGAAGTCGGACACGACGCACGCGAGGCCCGCGGCCTGCGCCTCGATCACCGACTGGCCGAAGGTCTCTTGCACGTTGTCGACGGGCGACACGAAGATGTCGGCCGCCGCGAGGAGGTGCCGCTTGTCGTTGTCGCCGAAGTCGACGACCACGCGCACGCGCGCTTCGATGCCCAGCGCGCGCGCCCAGTGCACGAGCATCTCGGGCGTTTGCGTGCCCTGCCGCGCGCCCGCGAGCAGAAGGTACACGTCGGGCGCCCCCGGCGAGGGCGCGTGCACGAGGCGCTCGACCACGCGCAGGAGCGGAAACAGGTCGACCTTGTCGTACTCGGTGAAGCGCGCGATCGAGACGATGACCACGGCGTCGTCGGGGAGCGTGAGGCTGCGCCGCGTGCTCTCGCGCGCGCCGCCGGTGACCGCGGCGATGTCGACGCCGAGGGGCACCAGCGGCAGGCCCCAGCGCGGCACCGGGGCCGTGAGGCCGCGCTCGACAGCAGAGGCCGCGACGAGGTCGAAGGCGCGCTCCATGGTGGTGCGCCCCGCCGAGCTCGAGCAGAAGAGCGCGTCGGTGCTCGACGGCGGCACGAGGAGCCAGCGCGCGAGGTCCTGGTGCATGCGAGGGTACGAGAGCGAGTGGATCTGCCCGGTGACGGGCGTCGCGCGGGTGGCGTAGCGATCGCGCAGGGCCACGAGGTCGTACAGGCGGTCGACGTGGGAGGCGTGGTGCAGCGCGTCGACCTCGCCCTGCGCCAGCATCGCGGGCATGTCCCACACGCGGCGCATGGTGACGCGCGACGGCGCCACGCCCCACGACGCGACGAGCGACGCGAGGGGGCGCGCCTCGGACAGCTCACCGACGAAGAGCGTGATCGACTCCATCGAGCCGTAGAGCGCGAGGGCCCGCAGGAGCTGGGCGTTGGCGACGGTGCGCCCCACCAGCACTCCGCCAGACGGCGTAAACATCTCGGGGCTCGCGAGCGTGCCGAGCGTTCGCATCGATGGGTACCTTTGCCTGTGTGGGTGGGTTCGCGACGGGGTTATGCGCCGACGGAGGGCGGCGACGCCACCATGAAGCGCGCGCGGAGCACGGCGCGCCGCTGCGCCATCGCGGGGCTGAGGTGACCGATGCGCGCGAGGGTGTCGAGCGCGTCGAGGGCGGCGTAGCCGGTGAAGTACGACGACCCCGCGCGCAGGCGCTCGTGCGCGTCGAGCGCCGCCGCGAAGGCCCAGGTGGTCGCACCGCCCGTGGGGGCGACCTCGTCGAAGCCGTCGTCGGGGGCGAGGAAGGCCTCGTCGAGCGCGATCCCCTGCCCCGCGCGCAGGCGTCGCAGCGCCTCGTCGAGCAGCGCGACGGACGCCGCGCGCTTGCCCGCCGCGCGTGCGATGCGCGCCGCGGTGAAGAGCCGACCGAGCGACGCGTGCGCCTCGAGCGACTGCGTGGTGGCCGCGAGCGCCGCCGTCAGCGCGGCGAAGCGCGAGGCGGACGAGCGCGCGGGGTCGCGGGAGGCGAGCCACGCGTCGAGTGCGCGGTGGTGGGACTCTGCGCCGGGTGCTGACGAGGCAGGCAGTCCCTGCGGCCAGAGGCCGCGCGCGTAGGCCAACGATGAGAGTTCAGCGCGCCACGCGCCCTCGGTGACGGGCGCGGTGTCGTCGGGGCGCACGAGGAGGCCGCGCGCGGCGAGCGTCGCGGCGCGGTCGGGCTTGCAGAGGAACACGTTGCGCACAAACGCGTCGGCCGCGTTCGCATCGGAGAGCGCGGCGAGCGCGCCGAGGCCCGGCACGAGGCGATAGGGCGCGTAGCCCAGCGCGGCGAAGGCCTCGAGGAGGCCCGTGTGGACCGAAGCCCCGTGCCGAAGCGCGGCCATCACGAGGGGCGACGCGTCGGTGAAGAAGCGCGGGCTCTCGTGGAGGATTCGAAGCGCGTCGCCCGGCGTGCCGAGGCGGCAGAAGGCCACCGCGCCGGGCTCGTGCAGCGCGCGGTCGAGCGAGGGCGCGGCTTCGATCACGGTGACGTTGGCGAGGCCGTTGCGCGCGACGCCCATGCGAAGAAAGGCCGCCGCGCGCGGCGCGGGTTCGAAGGCCCACACGCGCCCCGCGGGGCCCGCGCGGCGGCCGAGGGTGAGCGCGTAGACGCCGTGGCTCGCGCCGCAGTCGATCACATGGTCGCCGGGCTGCGTGATGGCGCGCACAAAGCCCATCTCGTCTTCGAACCAGTCGCCCTGCTCGCGCAGCACGTACGACGTGAGGTTTTCAAAGGCGCGCGGCACGGCCACGGTGACGCCGCCCGCGATGGCGAGGTGGTCGCACTCGTCGTCGCGCAGCACCGACGGCGTGAGCGCGCGCGGCGGTCGCGCGCCCGCCTCGCAGTAGCGCGTCCACGCCGTGCGGTAGGCGCCTTCGAGGTCGCGCGCGAGGCGCGTGGGGTTGCCCACGGGCGACGCCTCGAAGCGCCCGGGGAGCTCGCGTCGCAAGCGCGCGAGGCGCTCGGCGTCGCGGGCGAGCGCGACGGCGATGCGCACGTAGTCGGCCTCGGACTCGGCGATGAGCGACGGCTCACCGAGCGCCGTGAGCACCGACGCGCTCACCCGCGCCGCGTGCGACGTGCCGCGCAGCGCCACGAGGGGAACGCCCATCGACAGCGTGTCGCACGTCGTCGTCGTGCCGTTGTACGGAAACGCGTCGAGCGCGATGTCGACCTGGTTGTAGTGCGCCAGCGCGTCTTCGCGCCGCGGCGTCGACGCGAGAAACGCGATGCGCTCGGTGCTGACCCCCGCGTCGGCGAACCATCGGAGCACGCGGTCGCGCGCCTCGGGCAGGTCGAAGCCCACGGACTTGAGGAGGAGGCGCGCGTCGGGCACCGCGCGGAGGATCGCGGCCCACGTCTTCGCCACGGTGGGCGACAGCTTGTACTGCCCGTTGAAGGAGCCGAAGGTGACCCGGCCCGAAGCCGCCGACGGCGGCGATCCGACGGGCGTGACGCCGCGCGGGCGCACGTACGCGATGAAGCACTGCGGCAAGCGCAGGAGGTCTTCGGTGTAGTGTGCGTCGGCGCCGGGCGGGTCGGCCACGGCGTCGGTGATGCGGTAGTCGAGCGTCGCGAGGCCCGTGGTGTCGGGGTAGCCCAGCCACGTGAGCGACACCGGCGCCGGGCGCCGCGCGAACACCGCGAGCGAGTTGTTGCTCGTGTGCCCCGCGAGGTCGACGAGCACGTCGATCTGGTCGTCGAGGATGCGCGCCTCGAGCCACGCCTCGCTCTGGTCGTGCGTGTCGACGAAGTGGTCGACCACCGTGCGCAGGTGCGCCTGCATCGCGTCGCCCTCGATCGTGGCGCAATAGGCGAAGACCTCGAACTGCGCGCGGTCGTGGGCCGCGAAGACCGGCGCCGTGAAGATGCCCACCGGGTGCGAGCGCAGGTCGGGAGACACGTAGCCTACGCGCAGCCTGCGGTGCGGCGCGCGGTCGTTGGGCCACGCGGCGCGCGGGGCGCCCACCGCGCGCTGCAGGTTGGCCCCGTAGCGCTGGTGCTCGTCGAAGAGCGGCCCCGCGGCGGTGCCCTCGCCGTGGTGCAGCGCGAAGAGCATCGCGGAGTGCGCGCTGGAGAAATCGGGAAGGATCTCGAGCACTTCGCGGTGCAGTCGCATCGCGTCGTCGACGCGCCCCTGGTACCACAGCGCGCTCGCGAGGAGGCTGCGCACGCTGGCGCGCTCGGGCGCGAGGCGCAGCGCGCGCGTGAGGGCCGCCGTGGCCTCGGGCAGACGATGGAGGTTGGTGTAGATCAGCCCGACGGAGGTGAGCGCGGGCACCGCGTCGGGGTAGAGCGCGAGGGAGCGTTCGAAGGGTGCGAGGGCCTCGTGCGGTCGGCCCATGCGCAGGAGCGCGGTGCCCAGATTGGCGAGGGCGCGGTGGTGCCTCGCGTCGAGCGCGACGGCCGCGCGAAGCTGCTCGATGGCCTCGGGGCGCCGCGCGGCGTCGAGGAGCGCGGCGCCGTAGCCGTTGCGAATGGACGCGTCGGCGGGGGCGACGCGCGCGGCGTAGGCGAGCACCTCGACGGCCTCGTCGAAGCGGCCGAGCACCCGCAGCGTCTCGCCCAGGTTGCCGAGGGCGAGGGCGAAGCTCGGCGCCTCGTCGAGCACCGCGCGG
>CAISKJ010000145.1 GCA_903885885.1 uncultured delta proteobacterium | reverse complement strand
CGACGGTTCGTTGTTGTTCCAACTGCCGCCGCGGTTGACGCGGTGATGCCCGGGGCGACGCCGAAGCTATCACGCCTCGCGGTCGATCGAGAGAAACTCCGCGGGGTCGGCATAGAGCCCGATGCGCCGCAGCAGCGGCCCTTTGAGGCGCCACGTGTCGGCGTGCGACCAGTGCGCGAAGGTGGCGCGCAGGCTCGCCCAGACCTCCGACGGATCGATCAACCCGCGCTCCGCGTCGACGACCATCGAGAGCAGCCGCCGCTCGGCGCGCGCCACGCCCGTGCGCCGCACGCGCACGTGGTCGGGCATCACGCGGTACCCCACGAATCCGACCCCAGCGCGGGTCGGGTGCACAGCCGCTGATCATCTTGCCGAGCGCGACGGTGATCTTCATCACGTGCTCGTGCTGGTCGACGGAAATGTGCCGCCGCTCTCGGGCGCCTCGCAGGAGGAGCGTGAGCATGGCGACGCGGTGCCGTCCGCGGTCGAGGGCGTCGAGGCGCGCGGTCGAAGCGCGAGGCGCATAGGCGGCGCCCACGAGGGCGTCGAGGAGGTCGAGCGCGTCGTCGAGGATCCGCTGACCGAGCGAGTGTCGCGCGTGCGTGCTGAACTGGGCGACCCGCTGATCGAGCCAGAGCCAGAGGTCGTACGCCCGATCGACCGCGACCGGGAGCGTCGGACGGGTCTTCACGTCACGCTCACCGCGCGACGGTGTGCGCGCAGCGAAATCCGACCCTGGCCCAGAGGTCGCGCGCCTCGCGCGTGCACGGGCCCTCGCCGCAGTAGCTCGTGCGGATCATCGCGCTCGCGTCGGGCATGACCGTCGGCGCGCGGAGGCCCTGCACCACACCCCGCGCGGAGTAGAGCACCCGCCCGCTCGCCTCCCGCGCCCAGTCCGCGGCGCGGCCCGTAACATCCTCACGGAAGACGCCCGCGGTCCACTCCATGGCGTTGCCTGCGAGGTCGTAGAAGCGATCAGGATCCGCGCCCGGAGTGACGTCCTGCGGCGACGAGCGTACGTCGACCACGAAGGGAGGGCGACGCGGCCACGCCGAGGTGCCGCCACGCCCGACGCGCAGCGGTTCGGCGCCCCACGGGTGCGGACGTCGCGCTTCCCCGCGCGCGGCAAACTCCCACTGCTCCTCGGTGGGCAGGTCGCCGCCGAGCTTCTCGACGCAGTACCGCCGCGCGAGCCGCTGCGAGAGCCCCGTTACCGGCAGGTTCGCACGCTGCGCAGGCGCCTCGGGAACGCCGTTCGCCAGCGCGAGATCGGGGTCCGCCACGAGATCCTCGAAGCGATCGAACGCACCCCAGGTCACCTCGTGCTGCTGAAGAAAATACGGCGCATCGGGCGATCGCACGTTCGCCGCGGGACGAAACCCCGTGAAGACGTCGTCTCCGGGGTCCCGATCGAGGCCCAGCGCGATGGGCGTCGACGGCGGCGTGACCAGCACCCAGGGGTTGTCAGGATCGGCCGTCGGAGCCGCCGAAGGAGCGGCCGCGGGCGCACCCTGCGACGTGGCCCCGCCGCTCTCGGCGACGTACCCGCTCGCGGTGGTCACGTCGGCGCTCGTCGCGGTCACAGCGGAGGCGCCGCCATCGGTCGTCCCCGACGTGACGGGCGTCGGACCGCGCGACACGGCCGCGTAGATCACGCCTCCGAGCGCGAGCGCGGCGACGCCGCCGATCGCGAGCCACGGAGCGCGTCGCGGAGGCGTCACGGCGTCGGAGGTGACGTCGCTCGACGGCGCGGTGACGCCGACCATCGACCTGGGCTCGTAGCGCGACTCCAGCGGGCCGTGCTTCGGGGTCGCGGGGGGCTGCGGAGGCGCAGGCCGCGGCGCAGGCGGCGGGGCAGGGGGCGCAGGCGGTCGCGCGGCCACGGGCGGCGTCGCCGACGGCGCAGCGACGGGAGCCGTCGGAACGGGCTTCTGCGTGGGCACCACCATCGAGCGGAGCTCGACGCGCGACTCGAGCTCCGGCGCGACCTCAGGCGTGCGCGCACGCTCCACGGTCCAGGCGCGGTCGAGGGCGTCACGCAACTCCCGCTCGTCGGCCGGGCGATTCGAGGCATCGGCGTCGAGCGTCGACGCCACGACCCTCCACACGGCGGCGGGAAGCTCCGGGCAGCGGCTGCGGAGCGCAGCGAGACAGGCCTCGGCGCGGCCCTGCTCGGTGGCGCGCCACCACATGGTCTTGCGATCGTCGGCGACGTACTGGCCCGTGAGCATCTCGACGAGCATGACCCCGAGCGCGAACACGTCGGCCGCGGGCTCGGCGTCGGCCGCGCTGCCGTGCTGCTCGGGCGCCATGTACGCCGGCGTCCCGACGCCCTGTCCCGTGCGGGTGAGCGTCCCGTCGCCGACGCGCGCGAGCCCGAAGTCCACCACCTTCGGCGTGACCTCTCCGCTCGTGGCGAGCGCGAGGATCACGTTGCCTGGCTTGAGGTCGCGGTGGACGATGGGCGCAGGCTTCGCCGAGTGCGCGGCCGAAACGCCCTGCAAGATGCTGAAGTAGAGCGACCGCGCCTCGTGCAGGTCGAAGCGCCTCTGGGCCGCGTGCGAGCGGGCGATCCAGTCGGAGAGGCGACCCCCTTCGAGGTACTCCATCACCATGTAGGGGCGGCCCTGCCACACGCCGCGCCCCGTCACCTGCACGATGTGGGGCGAGCGCAGACGCACGAGCGAGCGCACCTCGTGGTCGAAGCGCGCGGCTACCTCGGGCTCGGCGGCGACGTGGGCGTGCAGACACTTGATCGCGACGGGCGCGTCGTCGAGCTGGGTGTCTGCGGCCTTCCAGACCTCGCCGAAGGCGCCCTTGCCGAGCTCGCTCTCGCAGCGGTAGCGGCCATCGACGAGGGCGCCGCTGGCGATGGGCTCGATGGACGGGCGACTCACGCCACCGGATGTCGCACGACCGCCCACGCGGAATCAACGGCGCGTCGTCAGACGTCGCCGGGGCGTTTCTCCCTCGACAGGGTGCGTCGAGCCGTAGTCGACTCCGCCGCGCATGACGACCACTGACGAAGTGAGCGCGTGCCCGGGGTGCGGCGTCTACCACGACCGGGGCAGCGCGACGTGCCCCGCGAAGCGCGTGGGAACCACCGTGGCCGGGCGATTCCGACTCGAAGGGGTCATCGGCGTCGGGGGAATGGGCGCGGTCTACCTCGCGCGTCACCTCTCGCTCGGCACGCTCGTCGCGCTGAAGATGCTGCACACCTCGATGGCGCAGCACGCCGAGGTGAAGCGTCGCTTCGAACGCGAGGCCCGCGAGGCGGCGAAGCTCAAGACCAAGGGCATCGCGGCGGTGAGCGACCTCGGTGAGACCGAAGAGGGCGAGCTCTTCCTCGTGATGGAGCGCCTCGAAGGTCGCTCGCTCACGGCCGCCATCGCCGCAGGCCGCTTCGCGGTGACCGAGGCCGTGCGCGTCACGTCCGAGGTTCTCGAGACGCTCTCGCTCGCGCACCAGGCGGGCCTGGTGCATCGCGACCTCAAGCCCGACAACCTCTTCCTCTCGCGCGAACCGTCAGGCGAGGAGCGCGTGAAGATCCTCGACTTCGGGATCGCGCACGTGAAGGGCGACGGACCGGGTACGAGCGCCAGCCAGATGCTCGGGACGCCGACGTACATGAGCCCCGAGCAGGTGCTCAACGCCGCCAGCGTCGACGCACGCAGCGACCTCTACGCCGTGGGCGCGATCCTCTTCGAGATGCTCACCGGGGAGCGCTCCGTGACGGGCGCCACCACCCTCGAAGTGCTCGCGAAAGTCTCGACCAACCAGGACGTACGACGCAATCCCCGCGCGCTGAATCCTGACGTTCCGCAGTGGCTCGACGCCGTCGTCGCGCGCGCCATGAGCCCCCGCCGCGACGACCGCTTCGCCGACGCGCCCGCCATGCTCGTCGCGCTGCGCTTCGGCGGTCAGGGGCAGGGGGCGACCGTCAGCGCCGCGCCGCTTCGAACGGAGTTCAAGCCCGACGACATGCCCGACGTCCCGCCTCCGGTGGAGGCGAAACCCCCGACGAAAGACCCCGTCAAGCGCTCGAAGACCCCGTTGCTCGTCGCAGCCGTTGGTGCGCTCGCCTGCCTGGGAGGAGCGGTCGCGTGGGCCATTCACGCCAAGGCCGACTCCGTCGCTCCTTCGACGGTCGACGCCTCGACGCCGCGCGAAGCCGCGGTGGAGCGCGACGCGCCGCCCGTCGATCACCCCACACCTCCGCCCGCCGCGCCCGAGGGCATGGTGTACATCGCGCCCGCGACCTTCGGTATGGGCAGCACACACGACGAAGCCCTCCACGCGAAGGCGCTCTGCGAGCGGGCGGATCCCCTTCACGCCGTCGAGAACTGCCGCGACGAGGTCTTCGCGCGCGAGGAGCCCCGCCGTGAGGTGCGAGTCTCGGGTTTCTTTCTCGACGCGTCGGAGGTGACCAACGAGGCCTTCGCGCGCTGGCTCACCGCGCGCTCGAGCCTCACGCACTCGCCGACGCACCGCGCCGACCTCGCGCACTTCGCCGACGGGAGCGCCACCGTCGCGGTGACCTGGGACCCTCGCGCCGGGATCACCGCGACCTCAGGGATCGTGGCCGTCGACGGCAGACCCGCCGTGAGAACGGGCTTCGAAGCCCACCCCGTCGTGCTGGTCCCGTGGGCTGCAGCGCAGGCGTTTTGCGCGTCGCGCGGCGCGCGGCTGCCCACCGAGGCCGAGTGGGAGCTCGCCGCCCGCGGCACCGCTCGCAGGACCTTTCCCTGGGGCGAGGCCGACCCTTCTTCCGCAGGGACGGTCTTCGCGCGCGCCGAGGCCTCACCCTTCGCCGCGGTCGCTCGCACCCGCGCCGATCGCGCGCAAGACGTGACGCCCGAAGGGGTGTTCGACCTCGGTGGCAACGTCGCCGAGTGGGTGTCTGACGCCTTCGCGCCCTACGCGCCGTGTCCGACCCCGTGCGCCGACCCTCCGGGGCCCGCCGCGGGTCCGGGCGCCGAGCGGGTCATCCGCGGCGGCGAGTGGCGCCTCGGCGCAGACGCGTGCCGCGGGGCCGCGCGGAGCCGTGCGCCAGACGCGCAGGCGCTCCCCGATGTCGGGTTTCGATGCGCGAAGAGCGCGCAGTGACGAGAGGGAGAAGCACCGTGAAACAACGCATGATCGCGAACGCGACGTGGGCGCTGATGCTCGTAGGATGCGGCGCCGCGCAGCCCGCGCCGACGGTCGTCACGCCCGAAGCTCAACCCGGCGCGAGCGCAGGCTCGACATCAGAGAGCACAGACCTTACGAGCGGCGCGCCAGGGACGCGCGGTCTGAACCTCGTGTCGACGGCCACGGGCGAGGCCGCGAGCGCACGCGCGGCGCCGCCCTCCGCAGGGCTCCAGCTCCTCGCGCGGATCACGGCGCAGCACGCGGGACAGTCCGTCGAGGTGCGTGACGGCGCGACGCTGCGCTCGGGCGACCGTCTGGCTCTCTCGGTGAGCGTCGACCGCGCCGCGTGGGTCTACCTGGCCTACGTTGACGGGCAGGGACAGCCCGCGATCCTGTACCCGACGAACGGTCAGGGCGTGCGCGTGCAGCCGGGCGAGATGGTGCGAGTGCCGCCGCCGGGGCTGACCATCGAGCTCGATGCGAACCCCGGCGAGGAGCACCTCATGGTAATCGCGACGGAGCGTCCCCTTGAGCAGAGCGACCCGACGCTTCACGCCGCCGTGTCCGAGACGCTGAGCGCTTCGAGCGAGCCGCCGACGGGTCGGGCGATTCAAGACGCCCCGAGCGCGGCGACGCAGGGGGCGCCCGTCGCAGCCCCGGCGACGCGCGCGAACCACGGCGATCGGCTCGCTGCCAGGCCTCGCAACACGGCGGGCGGAACGCTCGTCGCGTACCGCACCCGAGGCGTGCGTCTCACGCGCGACAGCGCCGCGCCCGAAGAGGGCGCCGGGCTGCGGCTCGCGGCCGACACCGAGGGCGTCGTGGCCTGGAGGATCGACTTCCACCACGCGCCCTGACGGTGTGACCGATTCCGCGCCGTGTTCCTCGACCTCATCATCTGGCTGCGCGGCGGGAGACTCCCGGGCTACTCCGCGGGCGTCGCGGCCACGGTCACAACCCCGGCCACAAGGCACTCCTTGCGGCGCTGTTGCCGCGGAATTCACCCGGATGATTCATCACGCACTCTGCGCCGCTGTCGCCGCGGAATGAATTCCACGGCAACGAAGGCGATTTACGAGCAATCCGCCTGAAGTCCTGCTCCGCAGG
>CAISKJ010000144.1 GCA_903885885.1 uncultured delta proteobacterium | reverse complement strand
GGCATCGTGCACCGCGACCTCAAGCCCGAGAACATCTTCCTCACCGAGCAGGGCACGCGCTCCTCGGTGAAGATCCTCGATTTTGGCATCTCGAAGTTTCAGCAGCAGGGCGACAGCCTGGTGACCACCGAGGAGGGCGCCATGCTCGGCACGCCGAGCTACATGTCGCCCGAGCAGTGGCTCAGCGAGCGCGACATCGACCACCGCGCCGACCTCTTCGCCGTGGGCGTGCTCCTCTACGAAATGCTCACGGGCTACCTCCCCTACGAGGGCGTAAACCGCGGCGAGCTCATGCTCCACGTCGTCACCGGCAGCGAGCCCGCGACGCCGCCGAGCGAGCTCGTCGACACGCTCCCCGCCGAGATCGACGCCGTCGCGCTCAAGGCCGTCTCGCGCGCCCGCGGCGACCGCTTTCAGACCGCGCAGGAGTTTCTCGACGCCCTGCGCCCCTTCGGCGCCTCGCACATCGAGGTCACGCCCGCGCTGCCGTCCTCGTCGTCGATCGTGCCGGCCGATGCCTTCACCAGCTCGATGCGCGCGCTCCCGAACTCGCGCGGCACCGTGCCGCCGTCGCCCCGCGCCGCGCGCACCCTCGCCGATCACCCCGACGACACCCCGCCGCCCACCATCATCCCGCCGCCCCTGTGGAAGAGCCCGGGCCTGGTGATCGCGCTCGCCGGCGCGCTCGCGGCGGCCAGTGCCTTCGCGCTGGTGAAGGGCGCATCGCCGCCGCGTCGGCCGGTCTCGCACAGCGCGACCGTGCCCCGCCGTGCCGCAGTCACCGACGTGGCCGACGCCGCGCCCGCACGGCCGGCGGAGGTTCGCATCGTGTTGCGCGGCACGCCCGCGGGCGCGACGGTCACCCTCGACGGAGCGCCCATGGTGTCCAACGAGGTGCGCATCGCGCGCGACGAGCGCGAGCACGCGCTGGTCATCACGCACGAGGGCGCGCGTCGCTCCCTCACGGTGCACGCCGACGCCGACCAGGTGCTCATGATCGACATGCCGCCCGCGGCAGGGCTCGGGGCCGCAAATGACGTACGGGGCCGCGGTCGGGCGCGCGAGGAGCGCCCCGCCCAGGGGGGCCGACGCAGACACGGTCTCGACATCAACCGCCAGTTCTGACAGGTAGAGTGCGCGGCCTGCCTCGAATGCGGTCGCGACCTACCATGCGCAACGGCCGTCTGCGTCACATCCTCGTCGCCTCGCTCTCGCTCGGAGCGCTCGTGCTCGCCCCGCGGGCCGCGCACGCGCAGCAGACGCCCGCACAGATCGCCGAGGGTCGCACGCACTTCAACCGCGGCGTGGTGCTCTTCGACCAGGGCAACCACGACGGAGCGCTCATCGAGTTTCAGCGCGCGTGGGAGCTCTCGCAGCGCCCTTCGGTGCTCTTCAACATCGCCGCGACGTGCCAGGCGCTGCACCGCTACGCGGAAGCCATCGCGGCGATCGAGCGCTTCCTCGCGAGCTCGGGCGCTACCGATGTGCGCCAGCGGCGGCACGCGCAGCGAACGCTCAACGAGCTGCGCGGCCTCGTGGCCTTCGTGCGCGTCACCACCGACCCCGCCGACGCGACCCTCACCCTCGACGGCCACACGCAGCCCGCGAACGGCGAGCTCGTGGTGGGCCCCGGCACGCATCGCGTCGAGGCCGCGCGCTCGGGCCGCAATGGCGCGTCGGCCGAGTTCACCATCGCCTCGGGCGAGCACCGCGACGTTCGCCTCACCCTGACCGTCGCAGGCGTCGCGACGCCGCCCCCCACCGTGGTCATCGTCGACACGGGCCACGGCGCGCCGCCCCCTCCGCCTCCGCCGCCTCCCCCCGCGACGATCGAGGTGCTCAACGCCCCCGCGGGGGCCACCCTCGCGATCGACGACATGGTCATCGCCTCGCCCGAGCGCCCCGCCGAGGTGCGTCCGGGGCGTCACCGCCTCGTCGCGTCGGCCCCCGGTGTGCGCCCGTGGCGCGGCGAGGTCGTGGTGCACGACGCCACGCAGCACCGCCTCACGCTCTCGCTCGCGGCCGAGACGCGGGCGCTGCCGCCGGTGTGGTTCTGGGTGGCGGCATCGACGACGGGTGCGCTGCTCATCTCGACGATCGCCACGGGCGCTGCCGCGTTGAGCACGCACGCCGACTACGAGGCGCTCCCGACGGGCTCGCCGCAGATCGCCACCCTCGCCGATCGCGGGCGCGCGCAAGCCCTCGCCGCCGATGTGCTCGGCGTCGCGACCGTTGGCCTCGGGGCCGCTGCGGCGGTGCTCTTCACACGCACCGAGTTTCGCGCTGGCGTCTCGACCGCGCGCTTCGTGCTTGCGCCCATCGACGGGGGCGCCGCGGCCTCGGCGTGGGTGAGGTTCTGACGGGTGGCGCGACGCCGCCTGTGGTGCGAGACGCTCCCCCTCGCCTCGCTCGCGAGCCCCGCGCTGATGGGCCTCGTCGCGCGGTACGACCTCGAGCTCCTCGCGGCCGTGCGCCCCGCCGACCTCGACGCGCTCCCCGCGCTGCTCTCCTCGGCCCATGACCGCGGCGTACGCCTCGGCCTGTGGCCCATGCTCGACGACGCCGACGGACGATGGGTGAGCGCCGCCAACATCGATCGCTTCGACGCGTTCACGCAGCGCGTGCTCGACCGCTGCGGCGCGCTCCTCCCCGCCGAGGCGGCCTTCGACCTCGAGCCCCCCTTCGGCCTCGTCTCGCGCTGGCTCTCGCGCAACGGTGTTCGCGCCGCGCCGCGCCTCCGCCGCGCCCCCGTCGCCGAGGCCCGCGCCGCCCTCGCCGCCACGATCGCCCGCGTGCGCGACCGCGGCGTCACGCCGTCCGCGGCCGTCGTTCCAATGGTGCTCTTCGACGCGCCGGGGGGCCGTCACGCGCCCTGGCAGCGCGCGCTCGGCACGCCCGTCGACGGGCTCGCGTGGGGGCACGTGAGCGTGATGGCCTACACCACGATGTTCGAAGGGTGGTCGCTCGGCACGATGCGCCGCGACGACGCGGTGGCCCTCCTCGGCGACTGCTGCGCGCGTGCCCGCGCTCGCTTCGGCGACGCAGCGGGCGTGTCGCTCGGCGCCGTCGACACGGGCGCCCTGGGCGACGAGCCCGTGTACCGCTCGCCCGCAGAGCTCGCCCGCGACGTCGCCGTGGCGACCGCGTGCGGCGTCGGCGACCTCACGCTCTTCGACCTCGCGGGCGCCCTGCGCCGCGCGCCCGTCGAGGGCTGGCTCGAGGCGTTTACCGTCCCCGCGCCGAAGGTGGCGATCGAGCCGAGCGTGCGTGCGCGCTTGATCGCAGCAGGCGCCGCGATGGTGGGTCGCCTGCCCCTGTAGGGTTCAGCCCGCGGCGAGCGCGGCGCGCGGGCCGTCGTCGCCGAGGATCATGGTGACCTCTTGCGAGAGGATGCGCGACGTCTCGCTGGCGCCGCAGCTCGAGCAGCCCGCGATGGCGCTCTGCGACTCGGCGAAGAGCGCGCGGGCGCGGTCGAGGTCGCCCTCGCAGGCGGCCGCGAGGACCCCGAGCGTGCGCGCCTCTCCGCAGCCGGGGCCGAGGGCGTGGATGCGGTCGGCGCAGGCCCGCACGAGGTCGACGCGCTCGGCGCGGAGGGCCATGATGGCGAGCCGCGCGACGGCCGTCTTGTCGCGCAGCGACGCGACGGGGGCCTCGTCGGTGAGGGCGTCGAGCGAGGCGGCGAGGGCGTCGGGCGAGTCGTGGCCGCCGAAGTCCTCCCACGCGGCGGCGACGCGCTCGTCGGAGGCCGGGCCCGCCGCGCGCTGCCTCGCCTCGTGACGCTCGTTCACCGAGTGGATCCAGTACGACACGGCGAGGAGGGCGGCGACGATACCAACGAGCGTCCACATGGCGTAGAGATGGGAACCACACCGCGGAGCCTCCGCGCAAGGGTGCAGCGAGCGATGACACCGCCCCCCGACAGCTACGAGTCGCGCTACATGAACGCCGACGAGGCCCTGGTGCGCTCGCGCAAGCCGATGCCGTGGTGGTTCTTCGCCCTCCTCGGCGTGGCGCTGACGGCGTCGGTGGGCGGCTCCATCGCGGGGGGCACGCTCGCCGCGCTCGTGACGGCGCCGATCCTCGTGGCCGTGGCGCTGCTTCTGTCGGTGCTGCGCGTCGTGGTGACCCGCGAGCACGTGCACGCGCAGCTGGGGCTCTGGGGCCCCAAGATCGCGCTGCGCGACATCACGAAGATCGAGGCGATGCCGTACCCCGCGATGAAGTACGGCGGCTGGGGCATTCGCATGGGCGCTGATGGGAGCTGGGCCTACAGCACCCCGGGCGGCACCGGCCGCGGCGTGCGCATCGAGTACCGCGACGGGGAGCGCGCGCGGGCGGTGTTCGTCTCGACCGACGACGCCGACGCGGTGGTCGCGGCCGTGCTGCGCGCGCGCGCCGAGGGCGGCTCGACGGGGGTGCGCGTCGAGGCTCTGGACGCGGTCGCGGCGACGCCCGTGGCCGAAGAGATCGAGGCCTCCGAGGCCGCTCGCAAGGCACACCGCGAAGGCTGATGTGCGAAGAGAAATAGCCGCCCCCGATGCCTGGACAACATGGGGGAAGGTCTGTAGGTTCACAAGCGCCTTGGATCACGTCCGTACCGGCTCGGAATCATCGCGCTTCTGTGACGGGGGGTACGCGGGTCTTGCCGCAACAGAAGCCGTCTCCGCGGTGGATGTGCGTGGTGGGGTGGGCTCACACCCGAGGCCACATCGTTGGGTCGCGGGTGCCGCCGTCGGGCGCTTCGTGTCACCTCTCTCGAGAGGCGCCCACCGTGTGTTTCACCGGCGGTTCAACCGAGAGGGCTCGCGCGAACTTCAGGACGCGAGCGAAGGATTGCAGTCATGGGTGCGAGAATCTACGTAGGCAACCTCCCGTTCACCGCCGACGAGGCCACGGTGCGCCAGCTGTTCGAGCAGGGCGGCCGCAGCGTGCGCGAAGTACGCATCATCGAAGACCGCGAGACGGGTCGCCCCCGCGGCTTCGCCTTCGTCGAGATGACGACCGAAGCCGACGCCAAGGCCGTGATCGGCGAGCTCAACGGCGCCAACTTTGGCGGCCGCACGCTCACGGTCAACGAAGCGCGCGACCGTGAGCCCCGTGGCGGCGGCGGCGGTGGTGGCTACGGCGGCGGCGGCGGCGGTGGTGGCTACGGCGGCG
>CAISKJ010000143.1 GCA_903885885.1 uncultured delta proteobacterium | reverse complement strand
GGGCCCTCCACGAGGTCGACCCACTCGGGCGGCGGCGCCACGCCGAGGGCCGGGCGCCACCCCGCGAGCCACGCGAAGCGCTCGCTCCGAAACGCTTCGAGAAGCGCCGGGTGGTTGTACCCCACGGGCACGCACGCAATGTGGCCGTACACGTCGAGCAGGGTGTTGCCGTCGACGTCGACCGCGTAGTTGCCGAGGCTCCGCCGCGCGTCTTGATAGTAGTGAACGGTGCGCGCGTCCTGGTAGCGGTGGTGCCGCGCGCGCAGCGCCTCGGTGCGCGGGCCGGGCACGCGGGTGACCATCGCCGCGCGGGCGGGCTCACCGGGAAACAGCGAGGTCTGCGAGGCTTCGTCGCTCATGGTCTCTCCGAGCCATCGTGAGGGGTACAGGTGCGCGAGACCCGCGCGCCCCAGCGGCGCCAGCGCGGCCTCGGCGCTCGCGCCCGCGGTCGGGTCGAGGAGCGCAATGGGAGGGTCGTCGGGGCCCAGGTGCCGGCTCGCGCTCGCGAGCATGGCGTCGATCTGCGGCGCGTCGACGCTGTGCCGGTACACCGCGCTGAGGTGCCGCACGAGGGCGAGCGCCGCGCGCGCGTCGAGAGCGCGCGACGACTCCGCGCCCACCTGCCGCACCAGGAGCATGAGGGGCACCGGCGTCGCGGGCGCGCCGAGCGCGGCGAGGTCTCGAAAATCGGGCTGCGCGTAGGGCAGGCGCCACGGCGGCACCACACGAAACCCCGCGCGCCCATAGGCCAGGAGGCGCACCGCCGTCTCGGGGCGATGGGGCTCCATCATCTCCATTTCGGAGAGCAGCGCGCGCGATGTGAGCGCCACCCCGAGGGCCTCGGCGTCGAGGCGCGCGTGCGCCGCGGGGAGCGCGCGCAGGAGGGCCCCCACGCCGCTGCGACGCCACGGCGGGAGCACCAGGCTGTGCGAGAGAAACACCACCGCGCGCCCCGTCTCGCGGTCGACCACGGAGTACCCGTCGCGCACGGCGGCGAGCGCGTCGCCCTCACACACGAGGATCATGTGGTAGCGCTCCACGAGGGGGTCGCCCGGCGCCGTGAGCGAGCCCGCGACGAACCAGCGGTGCAGCACGTCGCGCCGCTCGATCTCGCCCACAGGCGCAAACTGCGCCTCGAGCGCGGCGTAGCCCGCCGCGAAGGCCGCCTCGGTGCGCGCCTCTTCGAGCTGAAAGCGCGCGGTGGCCGCGCGGGCCTTCTCGATGTTTTCGCCCGGCGCGAGGTCGCCATCGCGGAGGGGCCACGGCTCGATCGTCGGTGACAGCACGGCGCGCGAGACTACTGCGCCCCCTCGCGCCCCTTCAACACGCATCGGGGCCGCGCGAGCGCTTGCGTTTCCGGTGCGCCGGTGGCGAAACTTCGCGCCGCTGCGGGCACAGCGCACGCGAGCATTCGAGAGGCAGACACACCGTGGGCGTCATTCAGCTTCGCACCGAAATCCCCGGCCCCAGGAGCCGCAGCCTCATCGCGCGGCGCGAGGCCGCGACGCCCCCCGGCGCCGCGAAGCTCACGCCCATCGCGGTGGAGTCCGCGCACGGCGCGGTGGTGACCGACGTCGACGGCAACGCCTTCATCGACCTCGCGGGCGGCATCGGCACCCTCGCCGTGGGCCACACGCCCGACGCCGTGGTGAAGGCCATTCAGGCGCAGGCCGCGAAGCTCGTTCACATGTGCGCCATCGTGGCCAGCTACGAGCCCGCCATCGCGCTCGCCGAGCGCCTCAACGCGATCGCCCCCGGCGACCTCCCGCGGCGCACCCTGCTCATGAACAGCGGCGCCGAGGCCCTCGAGACGGCGGTGCACATCAGCCGCGCGTTTACGAAGCGCCAGGGCGTCGTGGTGTTCGACGGCGCCTACCACGGGCGCACCAGCCTCACGATGGCGATGACGTCGAAGTTCAACCTCTTCAAGAAGGGCTTCGGGCCCTTTTCGCCCGAGGTGTACCGCTTCCCCTTCCCCAACCTCTACCGTCGCCCGAAGGAGCTCACCGCCGAGCAGTGGACGGCGTGGTGCACCGCGCAGCTCGACCACTGCTTCACCGCCGTGGTCGACCCCTCGCACGTGGCCTGCGTGGTGGTCGAGCCCGTGCTCGGCGAGGGCGGGTTTCTCCCGGCGCCCGCCGTGTGGCTCCGTCGCCTCCGCGAGCTGTGCGACAAGCACGGCATGCTCCTCGTGGCCGACGAGGTGCAATCGGGCATGGGCCGCACCGGGAAGCTCTGGGCCATCGACCACGCGGGCGTCGTGCCCGACCTCATCGCCACGGCCAAGTCGCTCGGCGCGGGCATGCCCATCTCCGCGGTCATCGGCCGCTCCGACGTGATGGAGGCGCCGCACCCCGGCGGCCTCGG
>CAISKJ010000142.1 GCA_903885885.1 uncultured delta proteobacterium | reverse complement strand
GTCGCTGCGGAGGTCGACGCAGGCGGCGCTACAGGCCGACTGGCCCGCGGCGCACCCGGCGGCGCAGGTTCCGAGGGAGCACACCTGGCCGGCGGCGCAGGCGCGGCCGCACGCGCCACAGTGGGCGGGGTCGCGGAGGAGGTCTGCGCAGACGCTGCCACACGGCGTGGCGCCCGGCGTCGGGCACGGAGCATCGGGGAAGACCGCGTCGATGGCGGCGGCGGCGTCGCCTGGCGACACCGTCGAGGCGCAGCCCGCGAGGGCGGCGAGGGCCGCGCACAGGGCGGCGAGCAGAAACGGTCGATGTGTCATCGGGGGGGCCTTTGGGCCTTTCGGTCAGGCGATGCGGTCGGAGCGTCTACCCTCGTTGGCCGTTCGTCGGCGAGAGCTTCACGGCGGAGGCGCTCGCCTCGCGAGGCTACCGTGGACCGCGCACGGTGACCCGACAGAGGATGTGGTTGTCGAGGTTGAGGTTGCTCGTCCAGATGAAGCGCGCGCCGGCGAAGAGCGAGGTCGCGTAGTCTACGTAGGCGGGCTGGTTGGTGACCTGCGCCGCGGCGTAGAGCGTCGCGGCGGGCCACGAGGAGTCGTCGAAGCCCGGCGCCATCCAGTCGGCGGGCAGGCGGTAGTGCGCGGCGCGGCATGCGCGTGTGGGGTCGCGGCCCACGCAGCCCACCGTGGCGTCGGTGCTCGGGCAGCGCGACGAGTCGGGGGTGCCGCGCGCGTCGGCGGTGATGCACGACGCGTCGTCGAGGGGGGAGATGTAGTAGGGGCGACAGCGCCAGGCGGCGTCGGTTGCGACGCCGTCGCTGAAGGCTGCGGTGAAGCCCCCGTCGCCGATGTGAAAGCCCGCGCCGCCGGTCTCGAGCCCTACGCCGAGGAAGCCCTCCCAGTCGATGAGACTCACGGCGTACGTGATGGGGTAGGTCGCCTGAAATCGTACGGCGCTCGCGTTGAAGGGCGTGAAGCCGATGGCGTCGCGCGCAACGGCGACCCCGTTCACGTAGAGTTCGAAGTAGTTGTCGGCGAAGAGGTGCGCGGTGATCACGGCCCCCCCCGGGTTGACCACGGTCGTGGTGAGCGAGGCCGCATAGCCGGGGTTGGCGCCGGTGCCAGTGCAGTCGTTGAAGACGTCGACGGCGGCGCGCGCGTCGGTGACCGGGCCGGGGACCTCCCACGCGCTCCCGTCCGCGGCGGTGACGCGCCCGCAGAGGGTCTCGCGCACGTTGCCCGCGCGGGGATTCGTGCACGTGGCTGACGGCGCGCAGGTGGCGCTCGTCGGCGCTACGCCTTGCGTCACGGTGGGCGCCGCGGCGCCGTCAACCGCCGCGTCGGAGGGCCACTCGGGACGCGCGTCGGCTGCGTCAGATCCCGGTGCGTCGGAGGGCGCCTCCGCATCGGGCGCGCGCTGACCGAGGTCGCTCGGAGGGGGCGTGCTCGGCGTGCTGTCGCATGCGCAGAGCGCGAGCACGACTGCGGTGAGGATGTGACGCATACGTAGGGTCCTCAGGCTCCCGTCGGAGGTCTCCGGCTGTGTGGGCGTTGTAGGGCGTCGCACGATCCCACGACGGGGCCTGCGAGCGGTGAACAACGCGGTGCGGCCCCGTCGAACGCTGTAGATTGCGCCCCTCCGTGTGCGATTGACCTGCACCCGCTGACAGAGGTGCAGGCGCCTGCACTTCGCGGTGCAGGCGCCTGCACTCGCTCACATCTCGCCGGCCCACGCGCTGCGAAACGCCTCGCGGGCGGCGCCCACCTTGTGCTCGCCCGCGCGCCCGAGGGCCACCATGAGCTTCGTCACCGCGGCCTCCGAGGTCATCGTACCCGCGCCGATGGCGCCCGCCTTCGCGGCCGCCGAGCCGCCCTCGTAGCGCGACAGATCGACCGCGCCGCGCGCGCACTGGCTCGCGATCACCACGGGGATGTCCCTTCGCGTGGCCTCTTCGATCACGGGCACCAGGGAGTTCTCGAGGTGCGGCACGTTGCCGGCGCCGAAGGCCTCGAGCACGATGCCCTTCACGTCGACGCGCAGCGCCCCGATGAGGAGCCGCGGGTCGAGGCCCGGAAACGCGCGCACCGCGAGGACGCGCGGCTCGATGCGCGGGTCGAAGGCCGTCGGCGGGCGCGGGGCGAGCACGTGCGACGCGATCTCGACGGTGACGCCGAGCTCGGCGAGGGGCGCGCACGAGGGCGTGGCGAAGGCGTTCATGCCCCACGCGTCGAGCTTCGAAGCGCGGCACCCGCGGAGGAGCTTGGACCCGAACGCGATGCCCACCTCGGCGATGGGCATGGTGGCGAGCATGCACGCGTCGACGAGGTTGGCGCGCGCGTCGGTGCGCACCTCGACGAGGGGCCGCTGCGCGCCCGTGAGCACCACCGGGCGGTCGATGCCGGGGAGTAGAAAGGCCAGCGCGCTCGCGGTGTAGGCCATGGTGTCGGTGCCGTGCACCACCACCACGCCGTCGTACTTCGGGAGCGAGGCGTGCACGGCGGCGGCGAGCTCGACCCAGTGGTGCGGCTGCATGTCCGACGAGTCGAGGTTGAAGAGAATGCGGCTCTCGATCTCGGCCACCTTGCGCAGCACCGGGAGCTCGGCGAAGAGGTCGGAGGTGTACACGTCGGGCGCGAGGGGCGACGGGTCGCCGCCGCGCATCATCAGCGTGCCGCCCGTGTGGAGGATCAACACCCGGGGCATCGGCGCTACACCGCGTCTTCGACGGCGCGCACCGTCTCGAGGAGCGAGTGCTGGTGGCGGTACTTCATGAGCGTGCGCGCCCGCCTGTCGTCGACCATGCACACGTAGCGAATGTGATCGAGCTCGGGCGCGGGAAAGCTCGAGAGACGGTACCGAAACATGTCGGTGAGCATCTTCTTGCCGAGGGTGTGGGGCACCGGCACGATGGGCCGCCCGAGCATCTTGATCATGCGGGTGAGGGGCACCGGGTCGGGGCCCGCGATGTTGAAGATGCCGTGCACGCCGGGCTCGAGCGCGCGCTCGATGGCGCGCACCACGTCGGCCTGGTGAATCACCTGCACCATGGGGTCGAAGCCCATGAGCGTGGGCACCACCGGGAGGCGCAGGTAGTTGCTC
>CAISKJ010000141.1 GCA_903885885.1 uncultured delta proteobacterium | reverse complement strand
GATCGCGGTGTGCGCCCTGCTCGAGCTGCTCGCCTCGACGGTGAGCCTCGAGGTGGCGCGCACCTCGCCGACGCCCGCGCGCGCGCTCGCCGCGGGGGCCGTCGTTGCGGCGGTGTGCGTGTGGCTCCTGTGGCGCTCGCTGCGCACGCTGACCACGCGCCTCACGCTGCACCCCGGCGGCGCGCTCGCGGTGGCCTCGTGGCACGGGCAGACGACCGTGCACGCCGAGCAGGTGCGCGACGTTCAGAGCCCCGACGACGGCGGGCGCGACGACGTCGAGCTGCTCGACGCCGAGGGGCGCCGGCTGGCGGTGATTCCCGCGGTGTTCGAAGACGCGGGCGAGATCGCCGCGTGGCTCGACGAGCACGTCGCCGTGCGCATGGACGCAGGCGCGCGGTACGCCGCGCGGCGCGATCGGCTGTACGACGCGCTCGCCGACGAGGGGCGCACCGACGACGATGCGACGCGCTTCTGGGCGCGCCTGGGGTGGCTCGCGGCGGCGGGCCTCGGGGCCTGCGCGGCGGGCTTCGTGAGCTGGATCGCGGGCCCCGAGACCAACCGCTGGGGGGCGCTCGCCATGGCCGCGTGCCTCGCGCTGCTGGCCGCGCTCGCGACGCGCAACCGCACGGTGATCGCACTCGACCCCGACCGCCACGAGGGCACGCTGGGCCTCGCGGCGCTGCCCGTGCTGGGCCTCGTGATGAACGCCGCGCTCAACCTCCGCGAGACCTTCGACGGCGGGCGCCTCGCGCTCGTGGCGCTGGGCCTCGCGGGCGCGCTGCTGGCGGCGCTCGCTCCCCTCTTGCGCGCGATCGGGCTCACGCGACGACGCGCGCGCAACGTCGTCGTCGCGCTCGCGCTGGTGACGGCGCCGGCCCTCGCGCAGCTCGCCGACACGCTCTTCGACCCCAACGCGCCGGGCGCGGTCGTCGACGGCGTGGTGGTGGGCACCGGCGCGGGCACCAACCGGGTGCTGCACGTCGAGTTCATGCACGGCGGGGCGCGCCGCGAGACGCTCTTCGCGCCGCCGTTTCGCGCGGGCTTTCACGCCGACGCGGGCGCGCCGGTGCGCGTGGTCGTGGGCCGCGGGCTCTTCGGCGTGGCGTACGTGCGCGAGGTCGGTCCGCGCTGAGCGCGGGTTGCGCGCAGTGTCAGCCACTCGCCGGGCCTCCGGGGGCCGCGCTGAGTTTCGCAGAGCTCCGGCGGGCCACACCTACATGTGTGCGCGATACTGGCGCACGGTGCCCGCGAGGTGAAACGGTACGTGTCAGCACCGGAGCGTTACCGCGCAGCGTGGGGCGATTGCCGCGCCCACCGTGACGGAGATTCGCGTCCGCGCGCACACTGAGGAGATTCCCATGAACATCGGAAGGGAGCGTCGTTCGAGGCGCTCGGAAGACCTCGCCATGGCGCTGCAGTACCTGCTCTCGGCGCAGCGCGAGCGAGCGGGCCTCACGCACATCCTTCTCTGCACGCTCGATGGGATTCTGCTCGCGTACGACGGAGACCGCGGTGAGTGCGAGGAGCTCGCGGCCTATGCGCCCTTCATCGCGCGGGGCGAAGGGTACGCGCTCGATCCACGGCGCCTGTCGGGCCTCACGGTGCACCCTTTCCGCGTGGGCAAAGAAGACCTGCTCCTGCTCCTGCGCGGCGACGAGCTCGCCGACAAGATCGCGCCCGTGCTGATGGCCAGCATCGAGGGCGTGGTGCGCATCCTCGGCAGCTGAGCGCTCGCTCCCCCTGACGCCGCGCCGTCCGCTGCGCGCGCCATCATCCCCCTTCTCTCGCACGACAATCCCAGTGGTCTCACGGACGCGCGTGCGACGCCCTCGCAGCGCACACCCGGTGCCCCTTTCGAGGACACCGTCGGTGTCACGCGAGGACACCGGTACACCCCGCGCCGATCCGCAGCGCGCGCGTCGGTGCACGCGTACCGCGCATTCGCGCTCCACGGTCACGGCGCGTCGTCGCGGCGCGAACGGTGCTTCTGCATCGCTTCGACGCGCGGCGCGCTGCGCACGATGCGCGCGATGGGCCGCGACGCGGGTCTCCGGCGACACCCACGCATGCGGGATTGTGCCTATTTTTAAGGGGGTTCACGTCATGGTAGGTACGACCAGAATGGCCCATCAGCGCCTCTACAAGCGACGCCATCTGCTCTACTACCTCGACGTGTTCGAACGAAACATCGAGGTCAAGCTCGGGCACCTCGGCGACCTCACCCAGCAGGGGATGCTCCTCCTCGCCGACCGGCAGTACGTGCCCGGTGCGCGGCTCGCGCTCGAGGTCGATCTGCCGCCGGTGGCTGGCTTTCACGGCGGCTGCTTCGCCGCCGACGCGACCGTGATGTGGAGCGCCGCCGACGGGAGCCCGCTCTATCACTGCGTGGGGCTCGCGTTCGATGAGCTCGGGCCCACCGAGGCCGCCATCGTGCGCATGCTCATCAAGGTGGTCGGCTTCTGCGATTGAGGGCGCGCGTCGGTCAGTGACGTTCGCCGCCGTGGCCGCCATGACCGCGGCCGCGACCGTGCGGCCCCGGCGCGTACACGGGCCCCGCCGGGGGCGCGACGAAGACCGTCTGCGCCGGCGCCATGGGCGTGGGGTGCATGCCCGGCCGCATCCACTGCCCCGGCGTGAAGCCCCACCCGCGCGGGTGGCGCTGCCAGCGCGGGCGTTGCCACACGGCCGTGGGCTGCGGCGGCTGCTCCCAGTGGCCCGGCGTCCAGACGTAGCGGGTGCCGCCCCAGGCCCAGAAGCCCGCGACCCAGGCCTGGCCGGGCCCCGGCGACGGCGGCATCGCCTCGACGCGCATCGCGGGCGGCGCGAGCGTCACCTGAATGAGCTGAGCCTCGACGCGCTCGTCGCCGACCAGAATGGAGAACACGACGATCGACGCGAGAAGGATCTTGTTCATCGGGTGATTCCTTGCGTTCGAGGCGATGGAGCCGTGCGGCTACGAGGGCTTGTGGGTGTTCGTCGCGTGCGTGTTGGCCTCTTGCACCGCGTTGCTCACCTTGGTGGCGCCCTCCTTCACGGTGTTGCTGGCCTTCTGCGCGACCTGCTGCGCCTCGTGCCTGGCCTTGAGCGTCGCCTCCGAGGCGGCGTTGCCCACCTTCTGCGCGACGCCCGCGACGCCCGTCGGCGTCGTCAGCTCGGAGACCGCGTGGCCCGCGCGCTGCGCGGCCTCGTTCATCGCGTGGCCCGCCTTCGTGGCCCCTTCGGTGACCGAGTGACCGGCCTTCTGCGCGGCCTCCTGGCCCTTGTGAAGCGCGCTGGCGGCGCTCTCGGCGAGGGGCTTCGCGGGGGTGTGCGTCGTGTCGTTCGAGCTCTTGATGGTCATGGCAGAGTGAACCCCTTTCGGGTCGTGCTGCGCGTCCGGCGGCGTGCCGGCGCAGCG
>CAISKJ010000140.1 GCA_903885885.1 uncultured delta proteobacterium | reverse complement strand
CGCCGGGGGGCTCCAGCGGCGTCGGCGCGCCCGCGTCGGGCTGCGGCGGCGGCTGCGGCGTGGGCGGGGCGCCGTAGGGCTGCACGATGTTGCTGCCCGAGCCCGTGTCGGGGCGCTGCGGGGTGTTGCACGCCGCGGTGGCCACCGTGGCCGCGAAGGCGAACAGCGCCGCGCGCGACAGGCGACGGCCGCCCGCGTCGGGCACGGCCTCGAGCGAGGCCTCGGAGAGGCTCACCGCGCAGAAGGGGCACGCGGGCGCGTCGAGGCGAACGTGTCGCGAGCACGCGGGACACGCGACCAGAGGGGCGTTGGACATGCGCGCATTGCACGTCGGGCGCGGGAGGGCTGTCAAGGCGTCGGCGAGGTGCGGTACCGTCGCGGCCTATGGGCAGTGCACGGTACGTCGGTGGCGCGGCGCTCGCGCTCGCAAGCGCGCTCGCAAGCGCGGGCGAGGCGAGCGCCAACAGCATGGTCACGCACGTGTGGGTGGCCGAGCAGTCGATCGCGCGCGTCGAGGGGCCGCTGCGCGCCATCGTGGGCGACCCGGCGCTCCTCGCGGTGATTCAGAACGGCGCCATCTACCCCGACTCGGGCTACTCGGTGCACGCCGACTACGGCGAGTGGGCCCACTGGGAGAGCTTCCTCGAGCCGTACCTGCAGTGGATTCGCGCGCGCTACCAGGCCGAGAATTACCGCTCGCCCGACGCGCGGCGGCACGTCGCGTTTCTCATGGGCAACGCCGCCCACAGCATGACCGACCAGACCTTCGACCAGTACTTCGTCGAGCGCGTGCGGCAGTACGATCACACCGACGCCAACGACCTCGACATCGGGTCGGACACCTGGCTCATCGTGGAGCACAACGTCACGAGCGCGCCCGACGGCGCCTTCTGGTTCGACGAGATGCCTGGCATTCACATGGCGGTGAACGGCCCGCCCGTTACGCCCGACCTCCTGCGCCGCGCGGCGGGGCTCACGGCGGGCGCGACGCAGTGGCTCCCGCGCATCGCGCACACGCTCTACACCCTCCGCTGGCGCCAGATGCCCTGGGGTGCGTCGCACTACATGGACCCCGCCACGCCCGGCGCGTACCCGCACCTCGTGAGCGCCACCGCCGCGTACTGGAGCTTCCTCTGGCAGCGCCTCCAGAACACGGCCCCCGTCGACGCGGCGCCCCTGTATTCATGGCCCGCGCCCTCACAGACGAACTTCCCCGTCGACCACAACGACATCGAGAGCCGCATCGTGGTCACCACCGCGTGGGGCCTCGACGACGCCACCGTCAACGCCACCACCGTGCGGGTCATCGGCCCCGACGAGTCGGTCGTGCCCGCGCGCGTCTCGCGCTACGGCTCCGAGGGCAACACGGTGATGGTGCGCACCGAGGGGGACCTCGCGTTCAACACCGCGTACCGCGTCGAGCTCGCGGGCACCATCCGCGCCTACCACGGTGCTCCCATCGGGCACGCGCTCACGATCCCGTTTCGCACGCGCTGCGCGCCCGATCGCCTCGCCGACTGTCCCGCCCTCCCCGTCCCGTTGCCCACGCTCGCCGACCCGCCCGTGAGCGACCCGCAGCCCCCCGCGGGCATGGACGCGGGCACCGGCACCGTGATCATGGTCGACGACGCGGGCCTGCCCACCAAGCCCCCGATGTCGCGCCCCGCCGCGTCGAGCGAGGGCGGCTGCTCGGCGGGTCGTCGCTCCGACGCGGGGGTGAGCGCGCTGGCGATGCTGGCGGTCTGTGCGGCCGCGCTGCGTCGCCGTTCGAAGCGCCGCTGAAGCGCGGTAGTACACGTGCCGTGACGCACCCTACACTGCACCAGTGGCTCTCCGAGGGGCCCTTCTCCCTGGCGATGTCGTCGGGCTTCTTCGGCTTCTACGCCCACGCGGGCGCGCTCACGGCGCTCGAAGGCGCCGGGTTCACAGCGTCTTCGTACGCGGGGTCGAGCGCGGGCGCCCTCGTCACCGGGATGCGCGCCGGCGGCGTCTCCCTCGACGAGATTCGCCGCGAGCTGGCGTCGCTGCGCCGCAGCGATTTCTGGGACCCGGGCATTGGCCTCGGCGTGCTCCGCGGGCGTCGCTTTCGCGCGCGGTTGGAGTCGATGCTCAAGGTCGAGCGCGTCGAGGGCTGCGCGGCGCCCTACGCGGCGTCGGTGTACGACCTCGGCGCGCGCACCACGCGGGTGCTCACACACGCGCCGCTCGCGCTGGCGATCCACGCGTCGTGCGCGGTGCCGGGGCTCTTTCATCCGGTGTGGCACGAGGGGCGCGCGCTCGCCGACGGCGGCATCGCCGATCGCCCTGGAATCATGGGGCTTCGAGCGGGGGAGCGCGTGCTGCACCACCACCTCGCGTCGCGCTCTCCGTGGCGCCGCGAGGGGAGTCCCTCGATGCGTCCGCCGCGGCGCGAGGGTCTGGTGGCGGTGTCGATCCATGGGGTGACGCGGCTCCACCCCTTCGCGCTCGAGCGCGGCATGGTGGCGTTTCGCGAGGCCGAGGGCGCGATGCGCCGGGCGCTCGCCGAGCCCGTGCGCGACGGGCTCGTGGCGCTCGACGCCTGAGCGCGAACGCCGACGCGAGAACGTCTCGGCCTACACACCGACCGCCGCGCTCGGGTACGGTCCGGCGATGTCGTCGCTGCTCCGAGACCAGCCCCTGTTTCTCCTGTTCGTGGTGGGCGCCGCGGGGAGCCTCCTCGGGAGCCTGCGCGTGCGCGGCTTCGGCCTCGGCGTGGCGGCGGTGCTCTTCGTGGGCCTCGCGCTCTCGGCCTTCGACCCCACGCTGGCGCTGCCCGACTTCGTGCCCCAGCTGGGCCTGGTGCTCTTCGTCTACAGCGTGGGCGTCGCGGGCGGACCGGCGTTCTTCTCGTCGCTCGGCCGCGAGGCGCTGCGCACCGGCGCCGTGGTGCTCGCGGGCCTCTCCGTCGCGGCCGCGGTCACCGTCACGCTCGGGCGCGCGCTGCACCTCGGCGGCGCCACCATCGCGGGCCTCTACGCGGGCGCGCTCACCAACACGCCGGCCCTCGCGAGCGTCGTCGAGGCCCTGCGCGCGCAGTCGTCGACGCACCTCAGCGACCCCGTGGTGGGCTACTCCGTCGCATACCCCATGGGCGTGCTCGCGGTGCTCCTCGTGATGCACCTGCTCCGCAAGGGAGCGCAGGGCGCCCAGCCCGCCTCCCTCGCGCCGCCGCCGCCGGGCCTCGTGACCGTGACCGCGCGCGTGAACCGCGACGACGTGGTCGGTCGGCCCGCCGAGGCGCTCGCGCGTCGCGAGGCGTGGCGCGTCGTGTTCGGTCGCGTCGAGCGCGCGGGCGCGGTCGCCGTGGTCTCCGACTTCACGGTGTTCGAACGGGGCGACCGCGTCACCGTGGTGGGCGCGCGCGACGAGGTCGACCGCGTGGTGGCGCGCCTCGGCGACGAGGCCGACGAGGCCCTCGAGCTCGATCGCAGCCAGCTCGATTTTCGTCGCGTGTTCGTGTCGCGCCGCGAGGTCATCGGCCGCGCCGTGGGCGACGTGCAGCGCGAGATCGCGCGCTCGTGGGGCGGGCAGATCACGCGCATCCGCCGCGGCGACGTCGACGTGCTCCCCGCCGACGCGCTGCGCCTCGAGCCCGGCGACCGCGTGCGCGTGCTCGCCCCGCGCGACGGCCTCGACGCCCTCTCGCGCTACTTCGGCGACTCGTACCGCGCCATCAGCGAGGTCGACGTGGTCACCGTGGGCGTGGGCATCGCGCTGGGGCTCCTCGTGGGGCGCGTCGAGCTCTCGCCCTTCCCGGGCCTGCGGCTCTCGCTGGGCGTGGCGGGCGGGCCCCTCGTGGTGGGGCTCATCCTCGGGCGCCTCGTGCGCACGGGCCCCCTCACGTGGTCGATGCCCTACAGCGCCAGCCTCACGCTGCGGCAGTTCGGCCTCCTGCTCTTCTTCGCGGGCGTGGGGACGCGCTCCGGCGCAGCCTTCGCGCGCACGGCGCCCACCCTCACGGGCGCCACGCTCTTCGCCGTCGGGGCCCTCGCGACCTTGCTCTGCGCCCTCACGATCATGCTTCTGGGAAGGCGCTTTCTCGCGCTGGGCACCGCGCGGCTGTGGGGCGTCGTGGCGGGCGCGCACACGCAGCCCGCGGCCCTCGCCTTCGCGCTCGAGCGCTCGGGCTCGGAGGAGGCCAACGTGGGGTACGCGCAGACCTTTCCGCTCGCCACGATCGCCAAGATCCTCCTGGCGCAGGTGATTCTGGCGGTGTTTCACGGCGCGTGAGCGGGCGCGAGCGTCGGGCGCCGCGGCGCGTTAGGTTGGCGCGGCGAAGAGCTTCGCGCGAGAGGATCAACATTTCCTTCCGATGAACGACAGGCCCACGAGCATGAAGGCCGAAGAGGCCGGCAAGGCGCTGGAGCGGGCGCTCGGCGACGCGCGCACACCCCTCACGGCCGCCGACGCCGCGGCGAAGAGCGGCCTCGCGCTGCGCGACGCCGCGCAGGGGCTCCACTGGCTCACCGATCGGTACCGCGGCCACCTCCGCGTGACGGCCGACGGAGACATCATCTTTCTGTTTCCCAACGGGTTCACGCGCCCGTGGATCGTGCAAGACCGTGTGTCGCGCGCCCTCACGGCGCTCGGCCACACGCTGGGCGGCGTCGGGCGCTTCGTGGTGCGCGCGTGGCTGCTCATCGTGATGGTGGGCTACGTGCTGGCCTTCGTGGCGGTGCTCATCGGGCTCATGTTCGCGCGCGGCGAGGGCAACGACCGCCGCGGCGGCGACGGCCTGGGCACGGTGTTCTTCGTGATGCTCCGCGCCCTCTCCGACGCCCTCTTCTGGACGTTTCACCCGTGGTCGCCCATCGCCGTCGGGCGCACGCTCCCCTACGAGCGCTACGACGACTACGGACAGATTCGCGAGGCCCGCGACGAGACGCCCTTCTACGAGAAGGTCAACCGCTTCGTCTTCGGCCCCGCCGAGGCCCCGAAGGATCCGCGCGCGATGGAGCAGCGCATCGTCGCGCAGATTCGCGCGGGCAAAGGCCGCGTGGGCCTCGCCGACGTGATGCGCGTCACGGGCCTTCCGCGCGAAGAGGCCGACCCCCTCATGGCGCGGCTCATGGTCGACTACGAGGGCGACGTGTCGGTCTCCGACGAGGGCGGCATCAGCTACCACTTCGAAGCGCTTCGTCGCAGCGCGACGAACGAGCCCGCGCGCCCGCCCCGCGCCGCGTGGGACGCCCCCGTCGAGGCGCCGCCCCTCACGGGCAACACCGCGGGCAGCAACGTGCTCATCGCGGCCATCAACGGATTCAACGCGCTCATGAGCCTCGTGGCGCTGGGCGCGGGGCTCACCGTCTCGAACGTGCTCGCGCTCTTTCAGAAGGTGCCCTTCGAGAAGCTCCCCGACGACGGCACGGCCGTCGCGCTGGGCGTCGTCCCGCTGGTGTTCTCGCTGGGCATCTTGCTCCTGCCCGCGTGGCGCGCGATGGTGCGCCCGCTGCGCGCCGCCCGCGCCGCGAAGGAGCGCGCGCGGCTCTCGGTGCTCAAGGTCGTGGTCGACAGGGCGAAGAGCGGGCAGACCGTGCCCGCCGAGGCCCTCACGTCGGCGTGGAAGCGCGCGGCCGGCGACGAGCCCGACCCGAAAGACCTCCGCCGCGTCGTGCTCGACCTCGGCGGCGAGGTCGAAGACCGCGACGACGGCGAGCTGCGCTACCGCTTCGCCGACCTCACCACCGAGGCCCGCGCCGTGGCCCACGCCCGCCGCGAGGCGAGCGACGAAGAGGCGCGCGTGGGCGCCACCGTGTTCACCAGCGAGCGGTAGTTGCGCGAGCGCCCGCACTCGTTGTGCGGCGCGCTGCGCAAGCTGGCACCGTGTCTGGCACCGCGGGCACCGTGACACGGTAAGCGACCATAGAAACACGGTGATACCCGCGGGCCGCGCGGTGGCGTGGGTGTCGCACCAAGACGCTGCGCGCCACGGTGGCGCACCGCAACGGAGTCATCGCCATGAAGCAGCCCGAGACCGCCTCGAAGCCCCTCACGCCCTTCTTCGCCCGCAAGGTCGCCGACGCGCCCCTCGTCGTTCGCAGCGGCGTGCGCGCGGGCCTCGCCGAGCAGCGGAAGAAGAGCGGCGTCCGCGAAGACGACAAGAAGTAGCCTTTCGTCACACGCAGCGGGAGACACCCCTCGATGAAGCGCGCACCGCACCTCGTACTCTCCGCGGCGCCCGACCGCGACCCGTGCATCGCGCTCGTCGAGCGCGCGATGGGCGAGCGCGGCGCCGAGCTCACCGTGGTGTCGACGGAGCGCTACCCCGACGGCCTCCCGCTGCGCCTCGACCTCGCGCAAAACCACACCTCGCTCGGCGAGCACGACCTGGGCGCCGCCCGCTCCATCTGGCTCCGTGATTTCTCGCGCGCCCCGTCGCTCCCCGAGGGGCTCCGCGACGATCACCGCGAGGCCTGCGAGACGCAAGCGAGCGCGGGCCTCTGGTCGCTGCTCTCGTGCCTCGACGCCTACGTGCTCGACCCCGTCGAGGCGCTCACGGCAACGGGGTACAAGCCCCGCATTCAGCGCCTCGCCGCGCGCTACGGCCTCGACACGCCGCGCACCCTCGTGACCAACGACCCCGACGCGGCGCGAGCCTTCGTGCGCGCGCACCCCGCGGGGGCCATCTGCAAGCTCATCGACAGCGGGTCGGTGGGCCTCGAAGACTCGAGCTTTCCCACCACCGTGGTCACCGACGACGACCTCGCGCACATGGAGGGATTGCCCCTCGCGCCCATGATGTTTCAAGAGCTCCTCGCCAAGGAGCTCGAGCTGCGCATCACCGTGATCGCGGCGCGGGTGTTCGTCGCCGCGGTGCCCACGGGCGACGCCGTCGACGTGCGCACCGACCCCGCGCTCGTCGACGGATACCGCGCCTACGAAGGGCTCCCCGACGCGGTGCGCGCGCGGCTCATGACGCTGCTCGATCGCCTCGGGCTCGACTTCGCGAGCGTCGACCTCGTGAAGACCCACGACGGCCGCTGGGTGCTCCTCGAGGTGAACTCCACGTCGTACTTCGACCACATCGAGCGCGCCGCGGGGCTCCCCATCGCGGGCGCCGTGGCCGACCTGCTCCTCGGGCGAGCGCCCTCGCGGGTGCGGCGCGCGTGATCTGTCGGATGTGACCGCGGCGGGCGCGGGCGTGTGTATGCTCGCGCCGCCCAATGCCCACCGAACCCATCGTCTCTGCGGGCACGATCACCGCGACCGTCGACGACGGCGACGCGCTCCACGAGCGCCTGCTGCGCGGCCCCCTCGGCGAGGCCCACGGCGAAGCGGCTCGCTACGGCGCCGCGCAGATGGCCCCGCGCGACCCGCGGTCCTCCGATCGCGGCGTGTGGCCCTCGGCCGCGCGCGCGTCGACCTCCTACGGCGGCGGCTGGTCACCCGCCGCGATGGTCGGCCCGCCGAGCGTGTTCCCCCGCAGCGGCGACCTCACCGGCGCGTGGGCCCCGCGGCCGCAGCAGAGCCCCGTCGAGTGGGCCGAGGTCGAGTACGCGGTGGCCGTCCCCGTCACCGCCGTGCGCGTGTTCGAAACCAACCGCGCGGGCTCGACCTTCGCCGTCGTCGACTGCACCAACGGCGAGCGGCTCCTCTACGCCGGCGCTCCCACGCACGAGCGTGGCGCGCAGGTGCTCGAGGTCGCCGTCACGCCGCCGCGCATCGTTCGTCGGCTGCGCGTGTACGTCGTCAACCGCGGGTGGACCGAGCTCGACACCGTGGGGCTCGTCGCGG
>CAISKJ010000139.1 GCA_903885885.1 uncultured delta proteobacterium | reverse complement strand
GCGGCGAGCGACGGGCGTCGCGCGATGCGCACGGCGGCGCCCATGTCGCGCGCGGCGAGGCTGCGCATCGCGGCGGTGACGCGCGCGTGCAGGGCGCGCAGCGCGGGGTCGGTACGCGGGAGCTCGCACGCGTCGCGCACGAGCAGGGGCCACACGCGCGCGAGCACGCGACGCAGGGTGTCGGAGCCCTCGCGGGGGAGCGTGAAGTCGTCGAGGGTACCGAGGCTCACCACAGGGAGTCGGCGCGCGGCACCGCGCGGAGCACAGGGGCGACGGGGGCCGCGGGGGCGATCATCGCGCGAGTGTCGCGCATTCCACGGCCGCCGTGAAACAGGTACCTTCGCGGGCCATGGAGAGCGTCGGCCCCCGGTCGCGCAGAGGCCACGCGGCGGGCGCCCTGCGACTCGTGCTGCCGACGCTCGTCGCACTGACGACGGTGACGCCCGTCGCAGCGCAGTCGTTCACCACGCGGCCCGCGCGGGGCCTGCGCTACACCCGCCGCGTGATGCACATGGGCACGCTCCACGCGACGGTGCACGCGCTCTACGTCGACCTCTGCGACCCCGCCGTCGAGCTCCGCGCCACGGCGCCCAACGAGGGCGGCCGCACCACCGCCGCGTGGGCCCGTCTCGTAGGCGCGACGGCCGCGGTCAACGGCGACTACTTCGCGATGGCGCGCAACGTCCCCCTCGGGGCCGCGCGGGGCCACGGCCTGTGGTGGCCCGCCGGTGCGCGCGAGCACCGCGACGCGCTCTTCGTCGCAGGCCCCGGCGGCCGCGCCGCGGTGCTCGACGCGCCCGACGACGGGAGCCCCGCGCTGTGGCGCGACGCCGAGGCGACGCTCCCGGCGACATGGACCGAGGTGGTCGCAGTGCGCGAGCGGCTGCTCGTTCACGGCGCAGTGCGCGAGAGCCCCGCGGTCACGCACGACGGCACGCGGCACCCGCGCACGGCCCTCGGGCTCACGGCCGACGGGCACACGCTCATGATGGTGGTGGTCGAGGGCCGCGCCGAGAGCGCCACCGGGGCCACCGTGCGCGAGCTCGCGCTGCTGCTCCGCCGCCTCGGCGCGTGGGAGGGCATGAAGCTCGACGGCGGCGGCTCGTCGACGATGTTCGTCGCCCCGCTGGGCACGGTAAACCACCCCAGCGACGGCGTTCCGCGCGCGGTGGCCACGCACCTCGGCGTGATCGTGCAGCGCGCCGTGCCCGCCGACACGCCCTCGCGCTGCCCCGTGCGGTAAAGGGTTTTGCGCGGTTCACCCCACGTGGTGCGCGCCGTCACCGCGTGCGATGAACGCGCCGAGAGGCCCTGATCCCAAGCGCGTTGCGCTACGGCTTCGCCCAGTACTTCGCCTCGATGCGGTCGACGTACGCGGTGAGCGTCTTCGAGGCCACGATGCGATCGCGGGCGGCGCCGGGCGAGTCGAAGCCGCGCGTGGCGGCGAGCATCGCCCACGCCGTCGCGTCAAGGGAGCGCGGCGCGTCGCCGAAGAGGTAGTCCTTGTCGCCAAGCAGCGACTCCACGGCGCCGAGGTGCTCGCAGGCCATGCGCTCGATCTCGGCGAGGTCGTGGCGGCCGGTGCCCTGCTCGTGGAGCTTCGTGCGCGTGTTGCGGCGAATCCTGTCGACCACGAGCGGCGCCACGAAGCCCGGCACGCCCGCGCGCTCGGCGAGAAAGCGCGCGAAGGTGGCGCGGTGCTGCGCCCACGAGCGCGGGTCGATCCACCGGGCGTGCATGAGGCAGAAGTAATAGTGCTCCTCGAGCATCGCCTTGAAGGCCGTGGCCACCGCGCGGTCGGCGGGGAGCATCCCCTCGTCGAGGTCGCGGTGCTTGCGCGACAGGTGCCGCACGATCGCCGTCGAATCGGCGATCACCGCGTCGCCGTCGCGCACGAAGGGGATCTTGCCCTTCGGAGCCTTGCGCGGGTCGGTGAGGGCCGTCTCGTAGGGCACGCCCGCCATGCGGCACCAGGTGGCGACCTTGACGACGAAGGGACTGAGATCACACACCCCATACGCGGGCCCCGAACCGTAGAGCGTCAACACGCGCGCACCATCGCGCACACCGGGGCGCGCGTGCAACCGCTCAGCCCGCGGGCCTCACGCGCACGGGCACGCCCACGCCGAGCGCCATCACCAGCAGCGGCATCAACAGCCCGCTCTTGATCGTGTGCAACATGTTGTGGCCATGCTGCGGAAACCACGCGAGGAACGCTGTGGCAACCGGCAGCGCCAGCACGAAGCCCGCCTGGCTCATCGCCCATCGACGCCACCCCGGCGCCGCGCGACACACCACGAGCAGCCCCGCCATGGTGGTCGGCGCGAGCAGCCACCACCAGAGCGTCAGCCACTCCGCCCAGCTCGCCATGGCCCACCGCCCGTAGGCCATCTCGAGCGACAGCTTCGTGGCCGGCACCGCAACGAGCGCGTAGGCCGACAGCGCGCCGACGATGGCCACGCGGTGCCGCCCGCTCGCCGCGTCGACCCAGCGCGCCACCCACGCGAGAAAGAGGCCCACCGCAACGGGCACCGCGAGGTGAAAATAGCCCACCCACACGAGCCCCGCCCACCCGCGCCACCCGACCTCGAGGCGCCACACGACCCCCGCGATCAAAGCGATGCCCAGGAGTGAGCGGAGCGGCGTCATGCATCGAAAATCATACGCCCCGCGCGCCCCGTCGCCATGGCGCTCGCACGACGAAGATGCGCCGCGAGCGCGAGGCGCTGTACCGTCGCGCGATGAGTCAATCGCCACGATCGGCCACCGTCTTCGCGGCGCTGTGCCTCGCATCGACCCTCGCGGCGCGCCCCGCGCTCGCCGACCCGCCCGATCCGCGCGTCACGATCCTCGACCGCGACGCGACGCACGCCCTCGTGTGGTGGACGGGC
>CAISKJ010000138.1 GCA_903885885.1 uncultured delta proteobacterium | reverse complement strand
TGGACCGAAAAGGTGGAGGCGCGCGCCATGAAGAAGTGGCGCAAGAAGGGCCGCGAGGACGGTCGCGAGGAAGGCCTGCGCATCGCCGTCGCGGCCTTCTGCGAGGCGGCGGGCATCGCCCTCGACGACGACCGACGCGCCTGGATCGACGGCGCCAACAGCGCGCAGCTCGACGCGCGCCTCGCCACGCTCCGCGCCACGCGCGCCTGGTGACACCGCGTGCTACACGGCTGGCGTGGGCGCTCACCGCTGCGCTCGCGGGCTGCGGCGACGACGCGTCGACGGCGATCGCGCAGCGCGACAGCGCCGCCCTCGACGCGACACCCACCGTCGACGCGCCCGACGTGCTCGACGCATCCGAAGCCCCCGACGCCTCCCTGAGCGATGCGCCCCTCACCGATGCGCCTTCGCGCGACGTCGTACGCGACGCCGGGCGACGCGCCGTCACCGTGTCGGCCTACTACGCCGGCTGGATGCAAGACGCCGTCGCCCCATCGACCATCGACTTCGCCTCGCTCGACGAGGTGCACCACTTCTGCCTCGTTCCCCGCGCCGACGGGACCCTCGACGGCAGCGAGAACGGCATCACCCCGGCGCACGCGCGCGCCCTCGTCGCCGCCGCGCACCAGGCGCGCCGCAAGGCCCTCATCTCGGTGGGCGGAGCCAACACCGTCGCGGGCTTTCGCGGCGCCTGGAGCGACGCCCACCGCGCGGCCTTCGTCGCCGCGATCGTGCGCTTCGCGACCGACTACGGGTACGACGGCGTCGACGTAGACGTCGAGCCCCTCGCCGCGAGCGACGCGGCCAACCTTCAGCGCTTCGTGCGGGCGCTCCGCGCGGCCCTCGACGCCGCACGCCCCGGCGCGATGCTCACCGCCGCCGCGGGCGACGCGCCCGGCGCCTACGTGCCGGTGCGCGCCCTCTTCGACCAGATCAACGTGATGACCTACGACCTCTCGGGCCCGTGGCCCGGCTGGGTCACGTGGCACAACACCGCGCTCCACAACGGAGGCGCGCGCTTTCCGAGCACGGGCACGGCGCTCCCCTCCGTCGAGACCGCCCTCGCGGCCTTCGTCGCGGCGGGCGTCGAGGTCGAGCGCCTCGGCCTCGGCGTCGACTTCTACGGCTACGAGTGGACCGGCGCGAGCGCCCCGCAGCAGCCCGTCGCCGGGGTCACGATGCGCACGCTCTCCTACGCAGAGATCATGGACACGCGCTGGCGCGCCGACCGCGCCCGGTGGGACGCGACCGCGATGGTGCCGTGGCTCTCCCTCGACGCGCCGGGCACGAGCGCGGATCGCTTCGTGAGCTACGACGACGCGCGCTCGGCCACGGCCAAGGTCGAGTACGCCCGCGCGCGGGGCCTCGGCTCGGTGATCGTCTGGGAGCTCGGCGGCGCATGGCGCGCGTCGCAGCCCGCGGGCTCCCGCGACGAGCTCCTGCGCGCCGTGGGCCGCGCCGCGTCGGGCGGCTGAGCGCGACGACGCGTGGGCGGCGCCGCCGAGGCGCTGCCCTCCGTGACAGTGCTTACCGACGTCGGTAAAAAAGTTCCCGACGCCGATAACTTCGTCGGGTAGCCTCTCGTCGCGCGACGCGCCGAGCGGTGCGTCACCCGCGGCGCCGCACGCCGACGGCACGCTCACGCACGATCTCGCGCGATACGCGCAGGAGAGAGCAGCGGCCGAGGTCGCTGCTGGCGAGCTCGCCGCGGCGCGCTGTTTCACCCGTATGGGTGTCTTCACAGTCTGCCGATTGCCGGTTACGAGGTCGTCGCAGCGCGCGCCATCGGCGTGCATTCGAGGCAACGTGGCCGGGCGATGCGCCGCGCGCGAACGACCGTCGCGGTCCCGCTGCGCCACAGCGGGCTCGCGGCGTCGTGGCCGCGCATTGTCCGCCAGGCACCACCACGGGGGAGAGCGTACCGGCAATGAAGCAAGTGACGACTGAGAAGAGAGCCACGCGATGGGCCATGCTGGCCGCCGCGGGAGCGCTCGCCATCGGCTGCGGCGGCACCACGACGGCGACGCCCACGGTCGACGCCGCGGAGGTCGACACGGGACCCGTCGACACGGGGCCCGTCGACACGGGGCCCGTCGACACGGGGCCCGTCGACACGGGGCCCGTCGACACGGGGCCCGTCGACAC
>CAISKJ010000137.1 GCA_903885885.1 uncultured delta proteobacterium | reverse complement strand
GTACGTAGAGCCCGGGCTGAGGGGGGCAACGCCCCCGAATCCCGGCGTGCACCGGGCGCCTTCCTACACACCTTCAAGGACTCCATTCCGCACTCGCGCCATGACGGCCGCCAATCCGGTGTGCTTCCCCCTGCGCACGTCGCTCCCCCCGCCGCTCCGCCCCTCTCGTACGACCGTCTCGCAGACCCCTATGGTTCCGCTTGCGGGAGCCCCGTCGAGGCGTGATAGGAAACCGCGGCAGACGCGGCAAACCGGAAGGATAGATCAGGCGAAATGAGCACGACGAAGACCTACGACGCGATCGTCATCGGCGGGGGCCCCGGAGGGTACGTGGCGGGCATTCGCCTCGGGCAGCTCAAGCAGAAGACCCTGGTCATCGAGAAGGAGACCCTCGGCGGCGTGTGCCTCAACTGGGGCTGCATCCCTTCGAAGGCGCTCATCGCCGCGGCCAATTTCGTCGAGAAGACGCAGCACGTGTCGGTCATGGGCATCACCGTGACGGGCGTGTCGGTCGACTCCACGAAGATGCAGGCGTGGAAGAACGGCATCGTGAAGAAGCTCACGGGCGGCGTCGCGCAGTTGCTCAAGGCCAACGGCGCCGAGCACCTGGCGGGCACCGCGCGCTTCGTCGACGCGAAGACCCTCGAGGTCACCACGGCCACTGGGGTCGAGCGCGTCACGGCGACGAAGGGCATCATCGTGGCGACGGGCGCGCGCCCCGTCGAGATCCCGGGCTTCAAGTACGACGGCAAGACCATCATCTCGGCCAAGGAGGCCGTGAGCCTCGACCCGCTGCCCAAGCGCCTCGCCATCATCGGCGGCGGCATCATCGGCATGGAGCTCGGCGGCGTGTACTCGAAGCTCGGCGTGGCCGTCACCGTCATCGAGTTTATGCCCCGCGTGCTCGCCACGATGGATGAAGACCTCACCAAGCCCGTGACCCGCGCCATGGAGAAGGCGGGCGTGAAGTTCATCACGGGCGCCAAGGCCACGGGCTACGTCACGCAGCCCGACGGCTCGCTCCGCGTCTCGCTCGACGTGGGCGGCGCGGTGCAGACCGTCGACGCCGACGTGGTGCTCGTGTCCGTGGGCATGCGCCCCAACTCCGAGAACATCGGCCTCGACGTGGCGGGCGTGGCGCTCGACAAGCGCGGCTTCGTGCTCACGGGCGACAAGTGCGACACCAACGTGCCGGGCATCTACGCCATCGGCGACCTCGCGGGCGGCGCGCTGCTCGCCCACAAGGCGTCGAAAGAGGGCGAGATCGCGGCGGAGGTCATCGCGGGCCACAAGAGCGCGCGCGACTGGCGGGCCATTCCCGCGGCGACGTTCACGCACCCCGAGATCGCCTCGGTGGGCCTCTTCGAAGACGAGGCCCGCAAGAAGGGGCTCGACATCACCGTGGGCAAGTTTCCCTTCGCGGCGAGCGGCCGCGCGATGGCCGTGCTCGAGACCGACGGCTTCGTGAAGGTGATCGCCGAGCGCACCGGCAAGGACAAAAAAGACTCGAAGATCATCGGGGTTCACATCGTGGGCCCCGAGGCGAGCGACCTCATCTCCGAGGCCGCCCTCGCCCTCGAGATGGACGCGTACGTCGAAGACGTGGGGCTCACCATTCACCCGCACCCGACGCTCGGCGAGGCCATGATGGAGGCCGCCAAGGCCGCCATCGGCGAGGCCGTTCACATCATCAACAAGCCCGCCTGAGCGCCTTCTTCACAGCCCCTTCAGAAAATCATCGATGCGCGCGTGCGCGGCCTCGGCCGCGGCGATGGGCAGGTTCGTGAACCCGTGCGGCGCGCCGGGGTACACGTCGAGCGTCGCCGCGTTGCCCGCGGCGCGCCAGCGCGCGTAGAGAAACAAGCTGTCGTCGAGCAGCGGGTCGAGCGTGCCCACCGTGATCATGGCGGGGGGCAGTGCCCTGAGGTCGGCGTAGAGGGGCGACACGTCGGGGTCGCGCCGCAGCGCCTCGGGCACGAACGCGTCGTAGAACCACTTCATCGTGGGGCCGCTGAGCACGAGGTCGCGCGCGCCCCAGCGCACCTGGCTCGGCGTGCCCGCGAGGTCGAAGGCGCCGAAGGTGAGGTTGATGCCCGCGAAGCCGTTGTACCCGTGGCGATCGCGCAGGCGCAGCATGGTGACGAGCGCGAGCTGCGCGCCCGCCGACTCGCCGCCCAGCGCGATGCGCGCGGTGCCAAACTCCTTCGCGCCGTGCGCGACGAGCCAGCGCGCGACGGCCTCGCAGTCGTCGGGGGCCGCGGGGTACGGGTGCTCCGGCGCGAGGCGGTAGCCCACGCTCACCACCGCGTAGCCGCACGCGAGGGCGATGTGCGCGTTGCGCGGGTCGTGGTGGTGCGCGCCGCCCAGCATCCACCCGCCGCCGTGCACGTGCATGTACACGCCGCGCGGATCGGGCGGAACGAAGCACCGCACGGGCACGCCCGCGAGCTCGCGGTCGACGGCCATCGGCGAGCGCACGAGGGGACCCCACAGGCCGCGCCCCGCCTCGCGCGCCGCGCGGATCACCTTCGGCGCGATCGTGTGCACGGGCGGGCCCTGCGCGATGAGCGCCTCGAGGCGCGCGGTGTACTCCGCCGTCTCGGGGTCGACGGCGCCGAAGGCCAAGGGATCTGCGAACTGAGGGTCGTGCGTGCGCATCGGTGGGCCGCGGAGGATACACGGGCGCGCGCGTGATTCGCGCGTCGCGTGCGGGATCTGTAGGTATGCTGCGCGCCGATGGGTCACGGGTCGAAGCTGCACACCTGGTTCACCCTCGCGGGCCTCGTGCTGTTGGCTGCCCATGTGCTCACCATGGGGCTCGCGGGCTTCACGCGCGGCGCGGTGGGCGTGGCGTGGGTGGGCACCGCCACGGGCGTGCTCTCGGCCGCGCTCTGCGCCTTCGAACTGGCCCGCGTGCTCGACCGCAGGATCGAGCTGCGCGCGGGCGAGCTCTACCTCGGCGCGCCGCTGCGCGTGCTCGCGGCCACGGCGCTCATCGCGGTGATCCCCGCGGCCTACGGCGTGCTCTCGGGCCTGCCGCTGCCGCTCATCGGGCGCGCGCTCGAGCTCGGGAGCGTGGCGCTCTCCATCGCGGTGCTGGCGGGCCTCGGGCTCCTCTCGCTGGGCGTGGCCGACGCGCTGTACCTCACCACGTCGCGCTTCCGTCGCCTCTCGACGCGGCTCATGGCGCTGCTCATGGTCACGGCGCTTGGCACCTTCCTGTGGCTCACGCTCGTGGGCATGCAGGCCCACGCGCTCTTGCAGTGGGCCATTCGCGTGGGGCGCCTCGAGGCCTACGTCGACCTCTTCGGCTGGCTCTCGCGCTCGGCCAGCGTGGCGCTCGGGGGCCTCGCGGGCGTGCTGGGCTTCGAACTGCCCTTCGCGATGGTCATGGCGTGGCGCTTCGGGCGCCGCGCGACGGGCGGCGTGGCGGTGCTGCGCGCGGGCTTCGACCGCGTGGCGCGCGGCGACTTCGAGCACCCCGTGGCGGTGCAGGGCAACGACGAGTTCGCCGCCATGCAGCGCGGCTTCAACGAGATGCTCGCCGCCGCGCGCGAGCGTCAGTTTCTCGAGCGCGCCTTCGGGCGCTACGTGTCGCCCGTGGTGCTCGACCGGCTCCGCACGAGCGGCACGCAGGCCATGCTCGTGGGCGAGCGCCGCGTGGCCACCGTGATGTTCTCCGACATCCGCGGCTTCACCGCGCTGTCGGCCACGCTCGCGCCCGAGCAGGTGATCGCCGTGCTCAACGCGTACATGTCGCTCATGATCGAGACGATTGCCCGCTACGACGGGTACATCAACAAGTTCGTGGGCGACGCGATCATGGTGGTGTTCAACGTGCCCCTCGACCAGCCCGACCACGCGCTGCGCGCCGTGGCCTGCGCCCGCGCGATGCAGCGCGAGCTCGCCGACGCCAACGCGCGCGGCCTCTTCGGCGAGCGCCTGGAGATGGGCGTCGGCATCAACACGGGCTCGCTCGTGGCGGGCAACCTGGGCAACGAGCGCCAGGTGGAGTTCACCGTGCTCGGCGACACGGTCAACGTCGCGAGCCGGGCGTGCGGCAAGGCCGGCGCGGGCGAGGTGGTGCTCACCGCGGCGGCGCGCGAGGCGGCCGGTGCGAGCGCGCCCGCGACGAGCCTCGGCCGCGTGGCGCTCAAGGGCAAAGGGGAGGTAGAGCTCTTTCAGCTCGCGCTCGACGACGGCAGCTACGACCGCTGGGCGCGGTAGAAGAACCTACCAGCGATGGCGCGGCGGCGTGCAGCGCCACGCGCCCTGCGCGCCCGCGACGAGAAACTCGCCCTCGGCGCAGCGGGGGAGCGCGCCCTCGACGCAGCGCCAGCGGCCCGCCCCCTCGGCCACGAGCGAGGCGCCCGCGGCGCAGCGGGGGAGCGTCTCGCGCGGCGCGCCGAAGAGCGTGCTCGACGGGCGCTCGCAACGGAGCTCACCCTCGGGGCCCGCCATCACGAAGTCGCCCGCGGTGCAGCCCGCGAACTGCAGCACCTCACGCGCGGTGCGACACACGAGGCGCCCGTTGGGGCCGTACGCGAGAAGCTGTCCCTCGGTGCACTCGGAAGGCATCACCACGCCCTGAAGACGAAACTTCAGCGCAGCGACCGCCTCGGGCGTGGTCGCCGTCCACCACACGGCCCCCGCGAGGAGACCCACCGACGCAGACACCACCACGATCCCGATGACACGACGGGTCTCCACGCGTGGACCTCCTTGTCCGCCTTCGATGCTAACCCCGCGCCCCCCGCGCCGCGCGAATTCAGTGCGTGGAATCGTCTGCGCGCCCGCCGCAGGTGCGACGAACCCTACGCGCGCGCGCCGTCGACGATGCGTATCCCGAGGGCCATGGCGACCACGAAGGCGATGGCCGCGGGCGCGCCCGACGCGAGCGACGTGAGGCCGGGCCCCGGGCAGAAGCCGCCGAGGGCCCACCCGACGCCGAAGAGGGCGGAGCCCCCCACGAGCGAGGCGTTGAGGTCGCGCCGCGTGGGGAGGTGAAAGCGCCCGTCGAAGAGGGGCGCGGCCCTGCGCGCGATGAGCCGCGACGCGACGCCGTGCACCAGCACCGCGCCGCCCATCACGAAGAGCAGCGACGGGTCCCACGCGCCCGTGAAGTCTAGGAAGCCGCGCACCTTGGCGGTGTCGGTCATGCCCGAGCGCGCGAGGCCGAGGCCGAAGAGCGTGCCCGCCGCGAGCGCGCCGACGAGGGCGCCCCACGCGCGGCTCACGCGAGCCTCCGCATCGCCAACACCGTGAGCGCGCCCGTGGCGATGAAGGTCACCGTGGCGACGAGCGACCGCGGCGAGAGCCGCGCGATGCCGCACACGCCGTGGCCCGAGGTGCACCCGTTCGCGAGGCGCGTGCCCACGCCCACGAGGAGCCCCGCCGCGAGCGCCTGCGCCACGCCCGTGCCCGCCGCCGAGCCCGCCGCGCCGAAGAGAACCTTGGCCAGCGCGCCCCCCGCGAGGAGCCCCACGAGAAAGAGCGCCCGCCAGTCGAAGCCCGGCGCGCGCGGGGTGAGCGCCCCGGCGAAGATGCCCGTGACCCCCGCCACGCGGCCGTTGACGAGGAGCAGCAGCGACGACGCCGCGCCGATGGCGACGCCGCCCTGCAGCGCGTGGATCCAGTCAGGTGCGATGGACATCGGTGGGCCTGCGAGTTCTCCGCGCGTCGCGCGAGGTGCGCGAGGCCGCCGTACAGCACGTCGGCCCGCTGAAGTGAACTCTACTATAATAGACCATGGGTATGTACTGCGAGAAAGCTCGACGGGCGATATCCAAGCCCTCATTGGTCGCATCGTTGTGCAAAACCGTGGCGCGGCTTGTTCGTCGCGGGGGTGAGAATTTCTTGAAGCCTGAAGCCCGCATCCATTCTCCAAGAGGCCAGAACGTCGCCGGGCGGCGGCGTCACAGGGTCGACGCGAGCGCGCACAGCGCTGCGGGGGCCCCTCGTGGCGGTGCGCCCGGCGTGACCGATGGGCACTGTCGTCGCGGCGGACACTGGAGTCTCGCGCGACGCGCTGGAGGATCAACGATGAAGAACAATATGCTTGGCTGGATGGGTCGGGGCGCGATCGGGATGATGCTCGCGTGCCTCGCGGCGACCGCGGGCTGCGAAGAAGACACGACCACGCCCGCCGCCGACGCGGCGACCCCGACGGACACCGCCGCCGACGTGGCGCCCGCCGACGTGACCACGCCCACCGACGTGACCACGCCCACCGACGCGACCCAGCCCACCGACGCGACCCAGCCCACGGACGCGACGCCGCCCTCCGACGCGGCCACGGGCATGGCCCGCATTCGTGTCATCCACGCGGCGCCGCGCGCGGGCAACGTCGACATCTTCCCCGCGGGCTCGACCACCGCGGCGGCTTCGAACGTCGCCTACGGCAGCGCCACCGGGTACCTCTCGCTCCCGCCGGGCCCCGTCGCGTTCGACATCCGCGCCGCGGGCGCCACGGGCGCGCCGGCCTTCACCACGCCGATGGTCACGCTCGTGGCCGGTCGCTCGTACACCGTCATCGCCGCGGGTCGCCTCGGCTCCACCGACGCGGCCGATCGCTTCCGCGTGATTCCCCTCGCTGAGAACTTCGGGGCCGACGCCACCAACGCGCGCGTTCGCGTGGTGCACGCGGGCTCCGACGCCCCCACCGTGGGCATCGACGTGGGCAACGACAACCCCGCGGCCCCCGAGGTCGCGAGCCTCGAGCGCTTCGCCGACACGGGCGAGGCGGGCGTCTCGCTCCCCGGCAACGCGGCCCTCCAGGTGGGCCTCACCGCGGGCGGATCCACCGTGACGGCCTTCACCACGCCCAACCTCGGCGCGGGCAACCAGTGGTTCGTCATCGCCACGGGCCTCCTCCCCAGCACCGACACGGCCGTCAACGACGGCTTCGGCCTCCTCGCGGTGAACCAGATGGGCACCACGGCGTTCATCAAGCAGAACCCGCGCATCCACGTCGTTCACGCCGGCGCCGACGCCCCCGCCGTCGACCTCTTCGCGGGCCCCGCGGGCGCGGGCGCCAACCCGATGCGCACGCTCCAGATCGTCGACAACCTGAGCTACCCCGTGCGCATGGGCACCACCACCACGGGCGGCATCGCGAACGTGCAGGTGCCCCCGGGCAGCTACGGCATCGACATCTTCCCCTACGCCGCGGGCAGCATGC
>CAISKJ010000136.1 GCA_903885885.1 uncultured delta proteobacterium | reverse complement strand
GTCCGAGTCATAGTCGACGCGGTTCAGCCGACCGTCGACGTAGATCTCCGTGCGCTCGGGAAAGCCGTCGAAATCCCTGTCGTCGCGCACCTTCGCGAGCCGCCCCCGCTCGTCGCGCTCGACCCAGTGGTCCGGGCGCCCGTCGTGGTTGCGGTCCTCCGTCACCTCGCGCATCACCGCGGCGCGCGGCGCCCGCCGCGCCGACGCGTACCAGCCGCCCGCGAAGCCCGCGCCGGCGCACACCACGCCCGCCGCGAGCGCGGCGAAGAGGGCCGTCGACCGCCTCACGCGTCGCCCCTCACTCGTCGGCCTCGAGGGGCCTGCGCATGCCGAAGGTCTGCTCGAGAAGGTCCATCCCTGCGCCCGCGCGCACGAGCCGCGGCTCCTGCGTGGTGAGGTCGATCACGGTGCTCGGATCGACCGCGCCCCACCCCGCGTCGAGCACCATCGTGAGGGTCGGAAACCGATCGTCGATCACGTCGGGATCTTGAATGGCCTCGTCGCCCTCGGCGGGGTGCGACGCCGTCGTCGACACGATGGCCGCGCCGAGCTCCTTCGCGAGCGCCACGGGGATCGGGTGCGCGGGCACGCGAATGCCGATGGTCTTGCGCTTCATCATCAGAAGCTTGGGAACCTCGCGCGTCGCCTCGAGAATGAAGGTGTACGGCCCCGGCACGAGGCGCTTGATAAACCGATAGTGAAAGTCTTGCACCACGGCGAAGCGCGAGATGCCCGAGAGGTCGGGCACCACGAGCGCGAGGGGCTGCGTGCGCGGCATCTGCTTCATGAGATACAGCGACTCGATGGCCTGCTTGTCGTCGATGCTGCACCCGAGGCCGTACACGGTGTCCGTCGGGTAGGCGATGCACTCTCCGCTGCGGAGCGCGTGCACGGCGCGGGCGATCTTTCGAGGCTCGGGATGTTCGGCGTTGATCTCGATACGCATGGCTCGGTGCCTTCTTCGGGGCGCGGAGACTACACGCAAGCGCGGCGATCGGCGCGATTCAGAACAGGCGCACCCCGAGCGCGACGAGCGCCGACACGTTGGGCCGCTCGAGCCACGACGACGGAAACGCCCAGCCCCCCCGCGCGTGCACGGTCCACCGCCCGAAGCGAAGGTCGGTGAAGAGGGCGACGCCCCCCGCGGCGTCGAACGACATCAGCGCGCCCACGCGCCGCACGTCGTTGAAGGCCCCGGCGCTCACCGCGACGCCGAGCTCGTGCTCCGCCGCCAGCGACGGTCGCACGTGCGCCGACGCCTGCGCGGCCACCATCCGCTCACACAGCAGCGCGGGCCACGGCAGACCGGGAATGGGCACCACGTACGGGTTCATGCCCCCCGCGCGAACGCGCGTGAGGTCGTCTTCGCCGTCGCCCCAGCTCGCGGACTCCTCCACCTGGAGCCGCACGCGCGCCCCGAGCTGCACGCCCGCGCGCATCCACTGGCGCGCCATCACGATCACCGCGCCGGGACGATTGCGCCCGTCGTCGCGCCCGCCCACCATGCCCCACGGCTGTGTGTCGGCGCGCACGTCGGCGCCGAGCTCGACGCCCGCAGCGAAGCCCGTCACGCGCGGCGCGAGCACGCTCGGGCGCCACTCGTCGGCGCCGCCGCGCAGGCGCCAGAACGTGTACCGCAGGCGCGGTTCGAAGACCCACGTGTCGACCGGGAGGGTGAGGTCGTCGCGCGTCGCGCCTTCGATGCGCGCGAAGAGCCACGCGCGCCCGCCAAGCACGAGCTCCACCGAGTGGTCACCGCCGGGGAGCCACTTCGCCGACACGAAGGCCTGCGCGTAGCTCGCGAAGAACCCCCGCCCACGCTGCGAGCGCGCGCCCTGGTACCAGTCGGGCAACACGCCCGCGTACACGGCCTCGAGGCGCAGCGCGGCGCCGAGCTCGACGCGGTCGGTGCCCGGACGAAGCCGCTCGAGGCCCACGTAGAGGGTCTCGGTGTTGAAGTTCACGTGCAGGTCGCCGCGGCCCGACGCGCTCGCGCCGCGCAGGTCGAAGAGCGCGTAGCCGTGCTGATCGAACTCGGGCGTGAACCACACGTCGTCGCCCACCGCCGCGGAGCCGCTCCACGTGTAGGCCTGCGCCGAGAGCGGCGCCGAGAGGGCGAGCGCCACGCCGACGCCGAGCGCGCGGCGCGTCACGCGCGCTCCGTACAAAGAGGGATCATTGGAAGCACCAGGGCAGAAGCGTGGAGAGACGATAGAGCTAGCGGGTAAAGCGACGATAGTAGATATCGCCGGTGACGTTGTCGGCCCGACGGTCGACCCAGGTCACGTGGAGAATGGGCGCGCCGGCCTCGGTGGTGGCGTACACGGCGGGCGTGTTGCTCGCGCTCGAGCCCGCGGTCGACGCGTCGAAGCGGAGGTCCGTCGGCTGAAAGATGCCGCCGCCGTCGAGCGAGTAGTTGCCCCAGATGTCGAGCGCGCCCGAGCGGTCGTCGGCCCACACCGCGAAGACGGTGCTGCCCACCGCCGCGGCCGTCACGTCGTAAGCGCGAAACTGCCCGGGGCGGCCGCCGACGGCCTGCACGTCGCTCGCGCCCCACGTGGCGCCCGCGTCGGTGCTGCGATTCGCATAGGGCGTCGGGAGGCCCCAGCGGCGGTCTTCCCACACCACCGCAACGGTGCGCGACGGGAGCGCGAGCACCGTGGGGCGAATCGAGTCCTGGTTGAACATCTCGGTGTCGACGCGCACGTCCGTCGAGAGCCACGTCGCGCCGTTGTCGGTCGAGCGGTTGGCATAGATGTCGTACGAGGTACCCGCACGAACGTCCTGCCACGCGACGTACACGTTGCCCGTCGCGTCGGCCGCCACGCTGGGCTCCTCGCTCGCGTGCGCGCCCGCGGCGTCGGTGTCG
>CAISKJ010000135.1 GCA_903885885.1 uncultured delta proteobacterium | reverse complement strand
GATCTTGCACCGAGGAGACCCGCGGCGAAGAGCAGGCGCGCGCCGAGGCGCCGGGACAGGTCGCCTGGTTGACGCACGGAGGGCAGTATGGCAAGCGAGCGACGCATCGTCGGGTTCGTCCGGATCGCCCTCTATCACAGCTCCCAGAACCGTGAGATGAACCCGCAGCATAATCCCCCGATGACCCACTCGACGCCCCGGTTCGCGCGCGACGCCGCGCGATGGTGCGCGCTGCTCCTGGCGGCGTGCGTGCTCGTGGTCGCGAGGCCCGCGGCGGCCGTCGACGTGTGGACGGAGCCCAACCCGGGCATTCGCCACCTGCACCGCACCACGCCCGCCCCCGCGGAGTTTCACGCCCTCGTGATCGACCTCGACGCGCCGGGCGTGCGCATTCGGTGTACCCCCCTCCGCGAGCGGTGGAAGAGCACCAGCGGGTACGCCCGCGAGGCGGGCCTCGCCGCCGCGGTCAACGGCGGGTTCTGGGGCCTCTTCGGGCAGGGCGCGCAGGGCCTCACCGCGGGCAACGGACAGATCTGGGGCGCCGACGACGAGGAGCTCGGGTTCTTCGCCGTGAGCTCCAACGGTCGCGCGTGGGTGTCGCGCCCCGCCGACGTGGTCGAGGGCTCGCGCCGGATGATCACCGAGGCCGTCTCGGGGCGCCCCATGGTGGTCGACCGCGGGCGCATGAGCGAAGAGCTCTACACCTTTCCGCGCACGTGGACGCGCGAGCCGCGCACCGCGGTGGGCGTGAGCGAGAGCGGTCGCAAGGTGATCCTCGTCACCGTCGACGGTCGCCGCGCCACCAGCCACGGCGGCACCCTCGAAGAGATCGCGCAGATCATGATCGAGCTCGGCGCGTTTCGCGCCATCAACCTCGACGGCGGCGGCTCGACCACCATGTTCGTGGCCTCCGAGGGCGGCGTCGTAAACCGACCCTCGCGCGGCTGGGAGCGCGAGGTGGTGAACCACATCGGCGTGGTGGCTCCCGCCCCGGTGGCGCCCGCCGCGGCCACGCAGCGCGTGACCGAGACGCCCGCCGCGGTGATCGCCGCGGCGCAGCAGCGCCGGGCCACGGGCAGCGGCGACAACAACCCCCGCGAGGTGCGCGCCAACGCCCGCGAGTCCGTTGAGGGCACGGGCTTTCGCAACTGGGTGCGCGCGCGCGTCGGGCGCTTCGTCGCCATCGACCGTCTGGGGCTCGGGCGTCACCGCGAGGTGGTGGTGCCGGCCCTCTTCGCCGCGGCGCTGCTGAGCTTCGGCTCCGTGGTGCTGTTCATCGTGTCGCGGGTGAAGCGCGCACGCGCGAAGAAGCGCTCCCTCGCCCTCGGCGGCGCCCGCCCGCGCGGCCTCGAGAGCACCTGAGCCGTGATCACCGAAGAAGACGAGCTGCGCCGACGCATCGCGCGTGACGTGGGCCGCGCCATCGGCGACTTCGACCTCATCGAAGAGGGCGATCGCATCATGGTGTGCGTGTCGGGCGGCAAGGACAGCTACGCGATGCTCGAGGCCCTGCGCGCCGCGCAGCGCAAGGCCCCGGTGCGCTTCACGCTGGTGGCCGTGCACCTCGATCAGGGGCAGCCCGGCTACGACGGCGCGGGCCTCGCGAAGTGGCTCGCCGACGAGGGCTACGAGCACCACATCGTGCGCGAGGACACGTACTCCATCGTGGTCGAGCGCGTGCCCGAGGGGGCCACCTACTGCTCGCTCTGCTCGCGGCTGCGCAGGGGGATTTTGTACAGCACGGCCACGAAGCTGGGCTGCACCAAGATCGCGCTCGGGCACCACCGCGACGACGCGATCGAGACCCTCATGCTCAACCTCTTCTTCTCGGGCAAGGTGGCGGCGATGCCCGCGCGCCTCGTGTCCGATGACGGCGCGCACGTGGTCATTCGCCCGATGATCTACTGCGCCGAAGAGACCCTCGCGGCCTTCGCCCGCGTGCGGGCCTACCCCATTCTGCCGTGCAACCTCTGCGGCTCCCAAGAGACCGCGCAGCGCAAGCAGGTGAAGGCCCTCCTCGGGAGGTTGGAGTCGGAGCACCCCGGGGTGAAGAGCTCGGTGTTTGCGGCCCTCGGCAACGTGCGGCCCACGCAGCTCCTCGACCGCGCGCTCGCCCCCAAGCCCGAAGACGCGCGCGAGCATCCGCGGGCGGCCAAGGCCTCGCTGGGCGGCGGCAGGCTCCGGGTGCTCGACGAGGGCTGATCGCGCACGCGGGGCGCCGTGTTAGCGTCGCGCGCGATGGAGCTCAGCCCGTATCAAAAGCGTCTCGTGGTGTTTCTGAGCGTGGCGACCTTCTTCGAGGGCTACGACTTCATCGCGCTCTCGCAGCTCTTGCCGGGATTGCGTCAGGAGTTCGGGCTCTCGAAGTGGCAGGGCGGCGCGATGGTGGGCGCCATCAACGTGGGCACCATGCTCGCGGCGCTGCTGGTGCGTAAGGCCGACGTGTGGGGGCGGCGCAAGGTGCTCGCCGTCACCATCATGGGGTACACCCTGTGCTCGCTCGCCACGGCCTTCGCGCCCGAGGTGTACTCGTTCTCGGTGCTGCAGATGCTCGCGCGGGTGTTTCTGCTCGGCGAGTGGGCCATCGCGATGGTGTACGCGGCCGAGGAGTTTCCCGCCGAGCGCCGCGGCGTGGTGATCGGTGTCATTCAGGGCTTCGCGGCGCTCGGGAGCGTGGTGTGCGCGGGCGTCGTGCCGATGCTGTTGCGCACCTCGATGGGGTGGCGCTCGGTGTACCTCGTGGGGGCCGTTCCGCTGGTGCTCATGGCCTTCGCGCGGCGAAACATCCGCGAGACGAAGCGCTTCGAAACCGCCGCGGCCCCCGAGCGCGCGTCGCTCACGGCGCTGCTCTTCGGCCCGTGGCGGTCGCGCGTGCTGCTCGTGGCGGCGTGCTGGTTCTTCACCTACGCGTGCACGCAGACGGCCATTACGTACTGGAAGGAGTTCGCCATGGCCGAGCGGGGCTTCACCGACAAGGCCGTCGGCGGCGCGGTGGCGCTCGCGGCCGTCGCGTCGATGCCGCTGGTGTTCGCCTCGGGCAAGCTCATCGACGTGATCGGTCGGCGCCGGGGCGCGGCGATCATCTTCTCGATCACCTCGCTGGGCGTGGTGCTCTCGTACAACCTCGACGGTCGGTGGCCCCTCACGGGCGCGCTGGTGCTCACCATCTTTGGCACGAGCGCCGTGCTCCCGGTGCTCAACGCCTTCACGTCGGAGCTGTTTCCGACCGAGATGCGCGCCGACGCCTTCGCGCTCGCCAACAACGTGCTCGGCCGCACCTCGTACGTGGCCGCGCCCTTTCTGGTCGCCGCCCTCGCCGAGCGTACGCCGTGGAGCGTCGCGGTGAGCCTCACGGCCCTCGGGCCCCTCCTCGCGCTGGCGGTGATCCTCGCGAAGCTGCCCGAGACGCGCGGCCGCGAGCTCGAAGACACCGCGCGGGTGTAGCTGACCGGCCGTGCGCCTCTGCGCATAGACTCCCGCGCGTGACGCACGCGACCGACACGCACCCCGACGCCCTCCTCGCGCGGCTCCGCGCCATCTGCTTCGACTTCGCCGGCACCGAAGAGAAGCTCTCGCACGGGGCTCCCTTCTTTCACGTGCGCGGCAAGGGCTTCGTAAACTTCGCGGGCAACCACCACGGCGAGGGGCGCACGTCGGCGTGGTGCAAGGCTACGCTCGACGCGCAGCGGCGGCTCACGGCGTCGAACCCCGACGTGTACTTTGTGCCCCCGTACGTGGGCGTCAAAGGCTGGATCGGCGTGCGCCTCGACCACCCGTCGACGGACTTCGAAGCGCTCGCCATTCTGGTCGAAGAGGCGTGGCGCTCGGTGGCTCCCAAGAGCCTCTTGAACGCGCTGCCCGACGCGCCGCCGGAGCCCGCGGTGTACCCCACCACGGACCCTGAGGTGGTGCGGGTCGCGCTCGAGAATCTCACCGCGATCTGCGAGGCGCTGCCCCATACGGTGATCGAGCGCACGACGGCGCAGGTGACCTTTCGCGTGGCGAAGCGGCCCTACGCGTACCTGCTCGACAACCATCACCGCGACGGCATCGTGGCCGTCTGCGTGCGCAGCGACGACGCCGACGCGCTGATCGCCGAGGCGCCGAAGCGCTTCTACCGTCCGCCGTACATCGGCGCGAAGGGCTGGGTGGCGATGCGCGTCGACGCGAAGAAGGTGGCGTGGACCGACGTGGCGCGCCGCGTGACCGAGAGCTACACGCGCAGCGCGGGCTGAATCTTCGCGCGGGTCGCCGCAACAGGGTGCGGTGGGGCTGCGTCGCGGTGCGCGCGACGGGGCCCCGTCGGGGGTCGCCGATGCGATTCATGGCGGGTAGGACGGGTGTCCTTGTGGCGCTGGGCTACGTCGTGTGGGGTGTGGGCGCGTGCGTGCCCGTGGAGACGCCCGCGGCCGACGACGTGGCCGACGCCGACGTGTCGGCGCCTCGCGACGAGGCCGCGCGCGATGGGGGCGGCGGCGGCGGGTCGTTCAACGCGGGCGCGAACCCCGAGGTTCTCCCCGCCGATGTGAGCGCGGAAGGGCGCGTCGAGATCACGGCGCTGTAACGCAGCGGACGCGCGGCCGCGAAGCGGGTGGGCCCGTCGTCCGGGGCGTTGTATGCACGGAGGCTCATGGTCGACGGTCTCGCCTCGCTCCTCGTCGTGTTGGTCCCCGTCGCGGCGGGGCTCCACCCGGGGCGCGCGGCGCTCGCGCGCGTCGATCCGCGGGCGCCGGGCGTCGCGGTGTTCGACCTCGAGGCGATGGGCTACGCGCACCGGTGAAGGGCCGCGGCGGTCTCGGGTGTCCGCGCGACCGGACAGGGCCGCGGCGCGCACTGTCCGGCAGGGCAGACAGGGTGGCACTCGAAAGCGCTTGAATTGCAGGCAAAAAGCGTTGGTACGGCGCTCGCTCAAAGAAGCAGGCATGAACGCCAACACGCTCCGCCTCCTCTCGGTCTCGATGGCCCTCTCGCTCGCCGCCTGCGCGCCCGTCGACGACGCGGCCGACGAGATCGCGCAGGCGCACGACGCGCTGCTCACGGCGGGCGTCTCGCTCGGCGCCACGCTCCCTACGCCCATCGCGATCGGGACGCCGCAGATCACGGGCTTCACCCCCGCGTCGGCGCGCATCGGCGACCGCATCGTGCTCCAGGGCGCGAGCCTCGACCGCGCGCGCTCGGGACGCTACGTGCTCGCGGGCAACCTCGGCTACGCGGTGACCTTCGCGGGCACCAACGGCACCCGGGTGAGCGCCGCGACGCTCAGCCTCCGCTCGTCGACGCAGCTCGAGGTGGTGGTGCCCGCGCAGGCCGTCACGGGCACGGTGCAGCTCATCGACAACCTGGGCGCGATCTCGTCGTCGCCGTCGAGCTTCACGGTGGTGCAGCCCATGCCGCCGCCCGCGCCGACGGTGCTCCGCGTCGTAAACCGCAGCCAGTACGACCTGGGCTCGGTGGCCCTCAACGGCGTGTCGGTGGCCACCTGCGCGTCGCCCATCGCGCCCGGCGCGAGCCGTGATTTCACCGTGATGCCCGGCCTCGTCACCGCCGCCGCCGTGCTCGGGTGGTGCGCGAACGGTCAGGCGCAGTCGCTGCCGCCGCAGGCCCTCGCGGGGCAGGTGTCGGTGCCCGCGGGCGGCATCGGGACGCTCACCGTCGACCCCGTGACCCTCGGCGACCTCGCGACCAACTGGGGCCAGAGCGGCGGGCAGTTCTCGACGGGGCTCTACGTGGGCGCCGACGGCGGCTTCCACGAGAACAGCTTCTACATCGACGGCGCGTCGCGCTGGCGCGCGGTGCTCGACGGCGCGCAGTGGGCCTCGGGCACCGCCACGGTGGTGTCGTGGCCGGCGCGGGCCACGTGCGTGACGTTCCGCTTCGCGGCCAACGCGGCGGTCACGAGCTACTGCTTGCCCTTCACGGGCTTCGTCTTCGACAACCGCCCGCACGCGCGCCGCTGAGGCGCCTCGAAGGTGCCGCCGCGCGCATTGCTAACTCGTGCGCCCACGAGCTCGACCACGAGGTCGTCAACGACGCGATCGCGACCGCCGCCGACGGGGTGATCACCCCCGCGCGCAGGGCGGGCGCATCAAAATCACTGTGATTCGCGAACGTTTCTGACGCGCTTCGTCGCCGCGGGTTGGAAACCCACGGCAACGTGCTGAGAGGAGAGAATCCATTCGAAGTCCGCGGCGGACTT